>JBDSLX010000109.1:0-7178 GCA_039916145.1 Verrucomicrobiota bacterium
TGTTTGCTGTCGCGCCAAGCATCGCCTAATTTCCCTGCGCAATGCGCGCGTAGCTCAATTGGATAGAGTGGCGCCCTCCGAAGGCGAAGGTTGTGGGTTCAACTCCCGCCGCGCGCACCATTTTTTACGGCAAACTAATCGGTGGAATATACGAAATCCTCAAACGGTTTTTTTGGTCGCGCGTTATCTGCTTGTTTCGATTTCAATTTCCCGCTGCTACCATTTCTTTAATGGCTCTCGATGTTTTAAATAAATTTCCTCTCGGTCCAGAGTAGTTTGGCTGAGAAGTTCCCTAAGAGATTCTCGTAAATTATATTGACTATTACTATAAAGTAGCCTACGAATTGCAATTGCATGCCTCATATCAGGACAAATACGACTTTCTCTTGGACAAAAACGCAAAACTAAGTTTGGAACAATTCAATGCAAATCATCCCATCGAAAACGCAGTACGGAGCTCTGCTGTGCGGCCTTTTTTGGTTCGCTTTAATTACAGGACATGCTGCGACGGTAATAACCGATAAAGAAGATTATCCACCGTATTCGATTGTTTGGATCAGCGGTGCGGGATTTCAGCCCGGCGAAACTGTCCGCAATCAAATTACTCAGGTCGCCGGTCCAGCGCCAGGCACCGCCTATGAACCGTGGGAAGTTGTGGCGGACACCAATGGTAATCTTGAAACAGAATGGTTTGTGTTTAGTGATGAACTTCTAAACACGACTCTCAAACTGACTTCAACGGGCCTAAGCTCCGGAATTTCTGCGAACACTCTTTTTACGGACGCGGGTACATCCCTCGGCACGGCGGCGGTTGTTTCGCCTGTAGGCGGTTTCGGAATTGACGGTGATCTCTTAGCCAACACGCCGACAAATGGGGTCGGCGATTGGGTGACGAACGCAGCTGGCTCCGGCGGATTTGTTCTCAAGAATGATGGTGCGCCCCTAAACCCTGCTTTCACTTTCCACGTAATCGACCTTTTCAACAGTAATAGCGATGACAACTTTGGCGGCGGCGATAAGGTGAATGAGAACCCCGCCACTTGGGGGTGGGTAAGAAATCCAGTGGGCAATAAGGTGGACATCAACAACGCCGTGCTGCATCTCACCACTGCGACCAATGGCCACCAATGGGCGGTGGTTTCGGGAGATCGCTTGAGTGACAGCGGGACGGCCTACATCGACTTCGAGTTTCTACAGAACACTTTGCTCGTCACAACTAATGTCGATGGCATTTCCGGTGGATTTGCTTCAGCTGGCCCGCACGGTGGACGCACCACCAATGACTTCCTGCTGACAGTTGCCTTAACCGGCGGTGGCAGCGTAGCAAGTTTCTTTGTCCAGCAGTGGAAGTTTAGCGGTGTAAGCGCGGGGGTAACGAATTATGACTATTTCGACGTTAATATTTCGACGTTGCCGACGAACTCTGTGTTTGCCGCCGTCAACACCAATAACGTTTCAGTGCCTTACGGTGCGTTTGGCACCAACATCTACATCAAAAATCTTTTCGCTGAAGCCGCAGTGGATCTTACAGCCCTAATCGGGACGGCGTTCGATTCCTGCACGAGTATCGGGGTCAAGACCCTGATGGTAAAAACCAAGCAGTCCGATGCGCCGAGCGCGAATATTTCGGACATGATTACACCGATCCAAGTTGACTTAACCGTGGGACTGGCCGATGCCGGCCCCGCTCAAAGCAAGTGCACGGAAGGTGCCTCGACGACGTTTACCCTTAATGGATCGGCGCATCCAAACGTCAATTCAGTTTCCAATATCAGTTGGAGCGTCCTATCGGGTCCCGCAACCATCGATACTCCGACAAATTGCAGTAGTTGTATTTCTTTACCTGCGACCGTGGAGATGAACAGTACGAACGGCACAGCTACGCTACGTTTGACAGTGGTGGATTCGGCGGGCTGCACAAAGACCGATGATATTATTATAACTGTAAATCCGCTGCCAGCCTGTTCAATCATTGGCAACACCGTGTTGTGCCCGCTTTCCACCAGCAACATTTATAACGCCCCCATTGAGATGACAAACTACGCCTGGATTATCAGTGGAAATGCCTCCATTGAGGGTGGGACGAATGGCCAATCCGTCAATGTAACAGCGGGCGGAATTTGCGCCTCAAACTTTACACTCACGTTGACAGTTACCAGCTCAAACGGCTGTGCCAGCACTTGCGAGCAGACTTTTTCCGTGAGCGACACGCTGGCCCCGGTGCTGGCGGGAGTTCCGACCAATCAAACGTTCCAATGCGCCGCGCCGGTGCCGCCACTCGTGACCGCCACGGATAATTGCGACACGAATGTGGTGGTGAGTTTGCTTTCCGTGACCAACGGGAGTTGCCCGAAATTGATCGTGCACACCTGGACGGCGACCGACCGTTGCAGCAACAGCGTCAGTGTCTCGGTCACCAATACTATTGAAGACACGCTGGCCCCGGTGCTGGCGGGAGTTCCGACCAATCAGACGTTCCAATGCCTCGGCGATGTTCCTGAGGTTCCGTTGGTAAATGCGATCGACAATTGTGACAACAATCCGTTGGTAAACTTAACGTCGGAGACAAACGGAACTTGTCCGGTAGTTATCGTGCGGACCTGGACAGCGCGCGATGCTTGCGGCAACACCAACCGCGCATCGCAAACTAACGTCATCAATGACACCATCGCCCCCGTGATGAATTTCGTTCCAAACAAAATCATGGCGTGCAACGAGTCCTTTAGTTTTGATGAGCCAACCGCGACCGACAACTGCACTCTGTCGGGCAACATTGTCATCAGTGTGATGACCAACACGGTTGCTACAAATTTTCAGGGTCAAGTAATTCATACGCGCACGTGGAAAGCAGTTGACGCATGTAACAACAGCTCCACAAATTGCACTCAGATCGTGACCGTCAATCCTTGCCCGCCTTGCATTAGCGTGACCAAAGAAATCACATGCTTCCAACCGATCCTTGCCCAAGGCGGGCCGGTTGATAATTACGGTAACTTTGGAAAATCCGCCACGGGTGTTTCGGGCGACACCCAAAATCCCGCATTCTGTTATCGAATCAGTGTCACGAATTGCGGAGAAATCGGGCTGACCAATGTCACGGTGATCGACAGCATGTTCGGCGATTTGACGACAAACTTTTTTGCGTCGCCGGAGGTCGTTTTCCAACCGGGCGCGACCGTGGAATACATTTACAAAGCAGAACATGAAACCAATGTGACGAACACAGTTTCCATCGCGGGGCAAAGTGTTTTTGATGCAGTCTCAACTAATGCCGACTCCTCGGCGGAGGCGAAAGTTTTGCGCGCGACTGTGGGTTGTCGGACAACTCTTTTCGCTCAAGGCGATCTTGATCCAGGCGAGAGCGTGGTAATGTTGCCGGATGATGGATTGCCGCACCAAGTCACGTGGAGCATCGTGGTGGTCAACACGGGTGAGGCGGATTTGGAAAATATAAACATTTATGACCTCGGCTGCACGCCGACGAATGTCATTGTGGCCTCTCTCAAAGTTGGCCAATCGGTGACGAACGTTTTGTGCATGGCTTTGGTTGATTGCCACAATGCGCCGATCACCAACACCGTAGTCGTGACCGCCAGCGTGGATACGGACACGAACCAATTCTGCACAACGGATATTTATGGAACCAATGTGATGGTGCGGAGCGAATGTTCGGCGGTGGTTTTATGTGAGAAAGGCGGTTGCCGCACGACGGGCGGTGGCCGTCAGCCCGGCTCGTCAACCTACACGGCACCCGGAATAGGCGACGCACCGCGATTTGTGACGCACGGGGGACAAGTCGGGGCGCCGCTCGGAAAAGAAACGGCGTTTGATCCTGACAGTGATTGCATTCGCGGCCGGTTGACCCATGTTCGCCATATCAAAGGGGGACTCAAAGGCAATTTTCAGGCGCGCAGCTTTGATAGTTTAATGAGCGCCTGTCTGGGCGGAACGGATTGCACGAACGCCATTCCGGTGGCGGGAGAAATCTGCAATGCCGGCAACTCCAATGGGTGTGGTCCCGAACCGCGCAAAGCCTCGGCCAATAAAGTAGCCTTTTCCGGTGTGGGTAATTACACCTTAACCAATGGTCGCAGAACCCCACGCACCGTGTTGTTCCGAGTGGACCTCGAAGATCGCAGCGAGCCGGGTGGAGGGAAGCCGGGTGGAGCCAATCCGCCTGCCGACCGATATCGAATTCGCCTTTGGGTCTTGAGCGCTTCGGAGTTGGCGCAGCTCAATAATTCGGCAGATAAATTTTGCGCATTTCGGCAAGCTATTGCAGCTAATTCGGCCAATGTGGTGGTTCAGGATGGTGCGCCGGGCGCGCTGGGCAGCGCGGTATTCGGGGTTCGCGCACCCGACATTGATGACGGCGGCGAATTAGAACGAGGCAATGAGCAAATTCATCCAATGACCAAGGATTGCAACAGTCCGATCCACACTTGTCCTTAGTCGAACGGGAAAGACTACCAAGGCAGCCTGTTGCGTTCACTTTGCGTCTTGCCTCCAAAGTAGCATTACGTAACATCGCGAAGGTTAACATTTATAGACAGTATTTATGAAAGCGCTTCCCTGGATTTTGGTTTTAGTATTTTTGGCTGTGGCGGGATTTCTCTTCACCCAGAGTAAGAAAACTGAAACGGAATCAATGCGGTTGCGACAGGAGAATGTGGAGTTGCAGCAATGGCAGGACGCGCAGAAAGGAGCAAAGGAATCTGAAACCGAAAATACAGGGTCGCTCGCTGAAAAAGAAAAACAAGAATTGATTCGGCTGCGCAATGAAGTTGGGCAATTAAAACGCGACAAACAAAAACTCTCCGCCCAAGTCCAGCAATCCCAACAAAACAGCGACCGATTATTGCAAACCCAACAAGCACAGCAGGCGCAACAACAACAATTGCAGCAACAGAACCAACAACTCGCGCTCCAGACACAACAGGCGCAGATTGATAAAGCGCTAAATGCCTGCATCAATAACCTTCGTCAAATTGACGGGGCGAAACAGCAGTGGGCGTTGGAAAACAAGCAACCGGCGACGGCACTCGTGCTCCCGCAACACATCGCCCCGTATTTAAGAAATCAAGCTGTACCGGTTTGCCCTTCGAGTGGCGTTTACATACTTGGCAATGTTCAAAGCGCGCCGACTTGTTCCATTCCCGGCCATGCGTTGCCGCAGTAATTTAACCTGACATCACAGCGCCTCAACGATCTCCATCCATAAAAATGTCTTCAATCGACATCTTGAAAAGCCCCGTCACTTTAAACGCCAACGGCAAACTTGCGTCATAGCGTTCATTTTCATAGCCATTGGTTCGATTAGAATATTTATGGGGCTTTAAATCTCCAAACCCCTTCGCGGTTTTTTTCAGCCTCTGGATTTTTTGGGACGCCCGCCAATCCGCCAACTCCCCAGAATAATTGCATTTTGATTGTCTCGATTCTCTGTCCGCCTGGCAATGATCCTTCTATTCTGAATTCAACATGTCCCACAAACGGCAACTGTTTTTCAAAAAACTTTGGCTCGCGCTGCAAAATCCATTTCACGGCCGCTTCCTCATCGCTTTCCCAATCCACGTCCAAGTCCGAATATTTCAAAAGGAGTTGTTCGTATTTTACCCGCTCGCTGCGAGGAACTCCAATCAGACCGTGAAATACTGCATTGGTTGCTGGATGTTCCTGCTTCTCCAGCGCCTGCCATGAGGACCAGTGTTTTTTATCCGGACTATAACGCGCAAAAACACTGGGAGGCGACGGTGTTCCTTTTTGGCCATTTGAAAAAGTTATCGCCGCAAACTGTGGAAATATTTCCACCGATACCTTTGCACTCTGTGCTGGTCGCCACGATGTTCCGATTCCAACTGGAATGCTTTGCATCCAGAAACCCCGTGATTCCAAGGAGGCTCCGTTCCAACCCAATCCGTTAGTCGCGATGGAAAGTTCAGATCCCGCCCATGTGACATTGGTTATTGCCGAGGGTGAATTTGTAAAGCTGAGAATAAGTTCGTTGACACCAAGAATAGAAGCGTGCGCCGAAGCAATTATCAGAAACGCAACCATGATCAGAAGATTTTTCATTCAGCATTAACCATTTTTCCGCGCGCATTTCATGGTTCAGAAATTCCCAGTCCCGGCAGATTTTTGAGCCAGGAATTTATTGATCTCGGTATGCCTCGGCACGGCAGAGCGAAGATTTCTTGACGGGTTACCACCATGAATGATTGCCTCCCTCGCGGATGAGAACGCAACCCTGCGCGGCCAGATGCCGGATTAGCTCCCGCCGTTTCACACAAGGATGGCGGCCTCTTCGTAATCGCTTTGCGCTGCGGAACGAGCGTTTCCCGGTTGAACTCCAGAGCCTCTTTCAAAGCGGAACGCAGATTCTTCAAAGTTCGGCGCGGGTTTTGCCCTGTGAATTTACACCCGGAATTTCCTCAACCCAACCAACCCACCAGCCTTCGTTCTGTTTGATGACTGCATTGAAAGCGCGTTTCATAATTAAAGTCTATTGAACTATTTCGGCATCTGCAAACCGATCTTATCCGCCGCCTGTGCCACGTCTTTGTCGCCGCGACCGGAGAGGTTCACGATGATGAGTTTGTCCTTCGACATTTTTGGCGCGCATTCCATCACGGCGGCGATGGCGTGTGATGATTCCAGCGCGGGAATAATTCCTTCCAGTCGCGCCAGTTTGCTAAATGCTTTCAACGCTTGATCGTCCGTCGCGTAGCTGTAGTCGGCGCGCTTTTTGTCGCGCAACCATGCGTGTTCGGGACCGACCGCTGCGTAATCGAGTCCGGCGGAAACACTGTGCGTCAGTTGGATTTGTCCATTCTCATCCTGCAAAATATAGGAGCGCGTTCCCTGCAAAACGCCGAGCGAACCGCCTTGAAATCGCGCGGCATGTTTCTCTGGAAAAATTCCTTCACCACCCGCTTCGATGCCGAGCATCTTCACCGATTCATCTTCGAGAAACGGATAAAAAAGCCCAATCGCATTCGAGCCGCCGCCGACGCAGGCGATCAATAAATCCGGCAAGCGCTTTTCTTTTTCTAAAATTTGCCGACGCGCTTCGTCGCCGATGATGCGTTGAAAATTCCGCACCATCACTGGATACGGATGCGCGCCGTAAGCCGTGCCGAGAATGTAATGCGTGTCGCGAACGTTCGTCACCCAATCGC
>JBDSLX010000110.1:0-7584 GCA_039916145.1 Verrucomicrobiota bacterium
CTTCGGTTTCGACGTCGAGCGCACTGGTTGGTTCATCTAAAATTAATACCGGCGCATTTTTCAAAAGCGCGCGCGCGATAGATAAGCGTTGCCGTTCGCCGCCAGACAACGTTGCACCGCGTTCGCCTAAAATCGTGTCGTAACCTTGCGGAAGCTTTTCAATAAATTGATGCGCGTTGGCGACGAGAGCGGCAGCGATGATTTCTTCCCGTGAGGCAGAAGGTTTTCCGTAAGCGATGTTGTCGGCAATCGAGAACGGAAATAAAAACGGCTCCTGCAAAACCAGCGCAACCTGATCGCGCAAGTTTTGGATTTTCAAATCGCGAATATCTTTTCCGTCCAACAAAACGCGCCCTTGCGACGGGTCGTAAAAGCGCGGCACAAGATTTACCAATGTCGTCTTTCCTGCGCCGGTCGCGCCGACGATAGCGATAATCTCGCCCGGGCAAACTTCCAGTGAAACGCCGCGCAAAACAGGCGCGCTTGGTTCATAACCAAAAAAAACATTCTCCATTTTCACATGGCCGCGAGCGGTGATGGAAATGGCGTCGGGCTTTTCGCTGATTCCGGGCGCAGCATCGAGGACTTCCTGAATGCGCGCGACATTCGGATGCAGTTGTTGAACCGCCGTGTAGATTTCAGCGAAAACTTTGACCTGCGCCTGGAGCGAACCGAGGTAAGCCAAGAATATAATCAAGCTGCCCAACGTCAGTTTTCCCTCGATGACCTGATGCGCGCCAACCCAAAGAATCACCGCCGTGCCGATCGCGGTGATCAAACCGGAACACAAGCTGTTAATGCTGCTAATCAAAGTGCTTTTTTGCTGCGCGCGAATCGCCGCGTCAGCAAACTGTTGAAAGCGCAAATGCTCGCGGTCTTCCTGCGCGAAGGCTTGCACCAACGGAATGCCCGTCAACGTCTGCTGGATGTGCGATTGGATTTTATTTTCGATCTCGCGACGTACTTTCGCCACCGCGCGCAAACGTTTTCCGACGAGCAAAGAACCGAGCGTCATCAACGGCGCAAGTCCAAGGGCGAGCAACGTGAGAACCACGTTTAATTGCGCCATCAAAAAAATCATCACGCCGAGCATCACGAACGCGTGTGCCGGCGTAAAAAAAACTTTGTCGAGAATTTGATAAACGACCCAACTGTCCACCGTGACCCGGCCCATGGAATCGCCGACGGAATTTCGCGTGTGATACAAAAGCGAACGGCGTTGCAGTCGAGCAAACATATCTTCGGCCAGCGCATTGACCGTGCGCCGTCCCGCCACGGTCCAGGACCACGTCAGGATTGCGTCGAAAATGCTGTTGAGCGCGAACAAAACCAATCCGCCCAGCGCCACCACGACAAGGAGCCTGGCGGGAGTGGGTTGAAAGGAAAATTTTTCAAAAATGTTGGCGAGAAATGGATGGAGCGATTTGTCTCCCAACACGTGGTCCACCAATAATTTCATCGGCCACGGCTGAAGCGCGCTCAAGGCCGACGCCGTCAGCGTGAGCGCGAAAATCAACGCGAAAAAACGCCGCAGCGGCGCAGCGTATCGCGAGAGAAGTCGAAAATAATTTTGCATGAATCGCGCTCCAACACTTAAACAGGCCAAGCTGTTATTGGGCAAGCACGCGATAAAATCGGTGAGCGTTCGTGTAGTTCTCGCTGAAAATAATTTGCGCGCCGCTGCCCGAGAAGTTGGTCAAAGTTTGCCACTGAATCGGATTGAGCGAATCTGAGAATTCGATGGTGTAGATAAAATCTGACTCAGACGTGAACCGGAAACTGAATTTGTTTTCAGCAATGGTTGGATTCAGAAGAGTAACGGCGGACGGCGTCGGTTTAATTACGGAAATAAAAATTGGCGCGGTGATGTTGGTTCCCGTCCAGTTGTCGGCAGCTTGCGCAGTCAGCGAATAAGTTTCGACGGTGACATTGCTCCACACAAAACTAAAGGCCGGGTTGGAGTATCAACAGCCGTAATTGCCCAACCGGAACTGGCGAACATTTAAAATCTTGGGCGGCGCGATGGTTCTGAGATACTCCTATAGTTGACGCGCGCGCTTTGCGACGCAACAATTCCGAAATCCACAATTGTGAAGGTGCGTCGCTATAATTTTCTTTTTTCGGCTTCGCGAAGGTGTCGTTATCTTTGCACAGCGTTCGTGTTGTTGCTCACGTGTAGTATGAGCGAGGCCACCCCTGCCAATCGCGCCGCGCTGGCCAAGCATTTTGATAAATTTCTTTCGGGAAATCTCAACAAATGCATTACGTGTCATTTGCCGAGTGACAACAAAGATCCGCAAAGCCTGGAGGAGTTTCCGCACAATCCGTTCGGCGCGCGATTGCGGGCGGTGGGACAGGACCTTTCCGCCGCCGAAAAAAAGAATGACGTTCCTGAGCGACTGGCTTTGATCGCGACCGAAGATGCCGATGCTGACGGCGTGGACAATTTGACCGAACTTTTATTGGGACACCTTCCGGGCGCGGCCAAAGACACCCCCGGAGAAAACGAATTAGCGGAAGCAAAAAAGCGGCGGGCGGATTTTGAGAAATTCCTGAGTGGCTATCGTTGGCAGCCGTTTGTGACGGTAAAGCGTCCCGAAATCCCTAAATTAAGAAATTCCAAATGGCTGCGAAATCCGATCGATGCGTTTGTGGCCACCGAACACGAGGCGCGCAAACTGAAGCCGCGTCCCGAAGCGGCCAAACCCATCTTATTACGACGCGTTTATCTTGATCTGATCGGCCTTTCGCCTACGCCCCAGGAGTTGCGCGATTTTGAAAAAGACAAATCGACCAATGCTTACGAAAAAGTCGTGGGACGGCTCCTGGCTGATCCGCGTTATGGCGAACGATGGGGACGGCATTGGATGGACATCTGGCGTTACAGCGATTGGGCGGGTTACAACGCGGAAGTTCGCGACAGCAAACCGCACATCTGGCGTTGGCGGGATTGGATTGTCGATTCGCTGAATGAAGACAAAGGTTACGACAAAATGCTCGAAGAGATGCTGGCGGCGGATGAACTTTATCCCGAAAGCACCAATGCGCTTCGGGCCACAGGATTTCTGGTGCGGAATTACAAAATGCTTTCGCGCGAGCAGTGGTTGACGGACACAATTCATCATACCGCGAAAGCTTTTCTGGGCGTCACGATGAATTGCGCCAAATGTCACGATCACAAATTTGACCCGATTTCCCAGGCGGAATACTATCGGTTTCGCGCGATTTTTGAGCCGCACTACGTCCGCACGGACCGCGTGTCCGGCGAACACGATACTGTGAAAGATGGCTTGGTGCGGGTGTATGATGTGGATTCAAATCCGCCGACTTATCTTTTTTATCGCGGCGACGAGCGCAGTCCGAACACAAACCACGTCATTCCTCCCGGTGTGCCCGCAGCTCTTGGCCATTCCTTAAGAATCGAACCGATCAAACTTCCTCGCTATGCGGCGTATCCTGATAAGCGTGATTTCGCCGAGCGCCAGGCCATTGAGGCGAGTGAGAAGGCGATCCCTGTTGCGCGCGACGCGCTGGAAAAAATTAAATCGGACAAAAATGTGGACGCGAAAAAAATTGCCGAAGCGGAATTGAAATTGGCTCTTGCCGAAGCGGAACGGGAGTCGTTGCTGCTAACCGTGCGGGCGGAACATCTGGTCGATGAAGGAAAAAAAGAATCCGAAGAATGGAGAAAAGTGGCGACGGAAGCCTTGATCGCCCAACGCAAAGTCGCGGTTTTAAAGACGACGCAGACTTTAAATGAAGCGCGGGGCAAGGAGGCGGAAGCGCAGACCAAGCTCGCGCAGAAAACGAAAGACGCGGAAGAAATGGAGAAAGCGGGCAAAGATGCGAATGATGTCGCTGTGGCGAAACTTTCCGTCGAAAAAGCGAGCGATGATTTAAAGAAAGCAAAAACAAAAACGGGCGAGGCCGAGAAAACCCTGGCCGATGCGGAAAAGGCAAAGGCGGAGCCAGCCGAAACGGCTTACAAACCAAGTTCGCCCGAGGTTTATCCCGAAATCAGCACCGGCAGGCGCGCGGCATTGGCGCGTTGGCTTACCGACACGCAAAACCCACTCACAGCGCGAGTGGCGATGAACCATATCTGGCTTCGTCATTTCGGCCAGGCGATTGTGCCAACGACTTCCGATTTCGGTTTAAACGGACGCCCGCCAACGCATCCGCAATTGCTGGATTGGCTCGCGGCGGAATTCCTGACGCAAAAATGGAGCATCAAAGCCATGCATCAACTCATTGTGACGAGCAGCACGTATCGCATGGCTTCGACCTTTGACAAAGGCAACGCGAAAGTTGACGTGGAAAATGTTTATCTTTGGCGCACGCCGTCGAAACGCATGGAGGCCGAAGCGGTGCGCGATAATCTGCTTTTTCTAGGTGGCAATCTCGATGGCAAAATGGGCGGACCAGAAATTCCGGCCGCGCAAGGTTTGACCTCTAAGCGGCGCAGTCTTTATCTGCGCATCGCAGCGGAGAAAGAAGTGGAATTCTTGAAAATTTTTGATGGGCCTGATCCGGTGGAATGTTACGCGCGCAGACCGACCGTGATGCCGCATCAGGCGCTCGCCCTGGCCAACAGCGAACTGGCGTTGGCTGAATCGCGGTTGCTCGCGGGCGAACTGGCGAAAACTGCGGGAGAAAACGGAACGAAATTTGTGAACGAAGCTTTTATGCGCGTGCTGGCCAGAAAACCAACGCGACAGGAATTGCGTGAGTCAGTTAACTTTCTCGACGACCAAACCAAATGGCTGTTGAAAAAACAAACGGCAGCCAGCCCGAAAGCAGAACCGACGCAGGACAAATCCAAATCGAATGGCGCAGAGGCAAAAGCTCCGGCCCCGCCCGCCCAACGCGCGAAGGAAGATTTGATTCTCGTGCTTTTCAATCACAACGATTTCATCACCGTCCGATGAAAATATTAAGGAACTTTCGAAACTATGAAAAATGAAAATCGCCCTTCGCGTTGCCGGGGAATGACGCGACGAACATTTCTCGCTGATACCGGAATGGGCTTCACCGGACTCGCGCTCGGTGCGTTGTTGTTCAAAGACGGTGTGGCGCGCGCGAATGAAATTTCGTCACCCAACGATTTGCCGAGCGGCTTTCCGCATTCCCGTCCCAAAGCAAAATCGGTGATCTGGATTTTTATGATCGGCGGCGTCAGCCACATCGAAAGTTTCGACGTGAAACCGGCGCTCAACCGATACGGCGGCAAATCGATTCAGGAAACGCCGTTCGCAGACGTGCTTGACCCGCAGCGCGTCAATAAGATCATCGCTGGAAAAGAAATGTTGGAGCGGAAGGTTTTCAGCAGGCTGATGCCGTTGCAAACCGGTTATCAACAATATGGCAACAGTGGATTAGTCGTGTCCGATTGGTTCAAAAATATCGGTCAATGCGCCGATGATATTGCCGTCGTGCGTTCCCTCTGGACGAATGACAACGATCACGGCGCGCAACTGACTTTTCACACGGGACGGCACGTTCGCGACGGCGCGTTGCCGACGATTGGTTCGTGGGTCAATTACGGCCTTGGTTCGATGAACGATAATTTGCCGGAGTTTGTTGTGATGGGTGAACCGTCAGCGCCGTGCTGCGGTGGCACTTGGGTTCACGGTTCGGGTTACCTCGGGCCGGAATACGCCGGCGTCCGCATTGAGGTGGATCCGAAAAAGCCGCTTGCATTTATCAATCCGTCCGACCCGACCATGTCGCGCGAAGAACAGGAAAAGAATTTTAGTTTGCTGGGTCGGCTCAATCGGATGGCTGGAATTGAGTACCCAGATGACAAATTTCTCCAGGCGCGAATCAAGTCGTATGAACTCGCGTTTCAAATGCAGACGGCCATTCCCGACACGCTTGATTTGGAGAAAGAAAACGACAGCACGAAAAAATTGTACGGCCTGGACAAAGAAGAGACGAAAACATTCGGGCGGCAGTGCCTGGTGGCGCGGCGACTGGTCGAGCGTGGCGTGCGTTTCGTGCAGCTTTATCACGGCGGCTCATCCAGCGCGGGCGCATGGGATTCGCACGCTGAAATCAAGGCGAACCACACGAAGCTGGCGGGACAAGTGGATCAACCCATCGCCGGACTTCTACGCGACCTTAAACAACGCGGCATGTTGGAAGATACTCTCGTGGTTTGGGGAACGGAATTTGGGCGGACACCCGGCGCGGAATTTAGCAATGACACCGTTGGCACTGGCCGCGACCATCATCCCCACGGTTTTTGTGGCTGGCTCGCGGGCGCAGGCATCAAGGGCGGGGTGGTTCATGGTGCAACTGATGAACTTGGTTTTCATGCAGTGGAGAATCGTCATTTCGTCACCGACCTTCACGCCACGGTGATGCACTTGATGGGACTCAATTCGCGCAAACTGGAAGTGCCGGGATTTAAACGTCTGGACATGGATCACGGCGAGCCGATTAAAGAAATTTTGGCGTAAGTAGAAATCGGCAAAAATATGGAACTACTCGGAAAAAATATTCTCGGCGATAAATTTTCGTCTGCGGGTGCTTCAACTTTTGCGGCCGTGAATCCGTCCACCCGGGAAAAACTGCCGCCGCATTTTTACGATGCCACCAGCGCGGAAATCCAAGAAGCGCTCACCTTGGCAGCGCGCACGTTTGCAGAATATCGGAAGCAGCCGCCGGAAAAAATTGCGAACTTTCTCGACTCCATGACCGAAGAAATTTTGCGGCTGGGCGATGAATTGATTCAACGAGCGAATAACGAAACCGCTTTGCCGGAGCAACGATTGATCGGCGAACGCGCTCGAACCATCGGCCAGATCAAAATGTTTGCCGAACTTCTGCGCGAAGGCTCGTGGAAAGAAATTTGCATTGACCGCGCGATTCCAGATCGCAAGCCGCTCCCGAAACCGGACCTGCGCCGGATGCTGATTCCAATCGGGCCAGTCGTGGTGTTTGGCGCGAGCAATTTTCCGTTGGCATTTTCGGTGGCAGGCGGCGATACCATCTCGGCTTTGGCGGCGGGAAATCCGGTTATTATCAAAGCGCATCCCGCGCATCCGGGTACGTCGGAACTGGTGGCGCGCGCGATTCAATCGGCGATTAAAACTTCAGGGATGCCAGCGGGAATTTTTTCCATGCTCCACGGAACGAGTCACGAAGTTGGGCTTGGATTAGTTCGTCATCCGGCGACGAAGGCGGTTGGGTTCACCGGCTCGTTGCAAGCGGGACGCGCGTTGTTCAATGCCGCCGCTACGCGACCGGAACCGATTCCAGTTTACGCCGAAATGGGCAGCACGAATCCGGTTTTTGTTTTGCCGGGAGCATTGCAGAAAAACTCACAAAGCATCGCGGAAGGTTTGATTCAATCCGTCACGCTCGGTGTCGGACAATTCTGCACCAATCCTGGTCTCGTTTTCGGCGTGCAAGACGAAAACTTGACGGCGTTCGCAAACAAAACTGCGCAGCTTGCCGCGACGATTGCTCCGGGCACGATGCTTCATGCTGGAATTTGCGAGCGGTTTCAGGAAAGTGTTCAGGACGTCGAAAAAATTTCTGGAGTCAGCATCGTGGGGCGTTCGGCGACTGCGTCGGCGA
>JBDSLX010000111.1:0-2249 GCA_039916145.1 Verrucomicrobiota bacterium
GATTCGGCTCTCGCGACGGTCAGCATCACGATTGTTTCTGTCAATGACGCGCCCATCGCCGTGGCGCGGGCATTCCCCGCTTTTCTCTTTTCGACCAACGATACCAGCACGGTGGTTATTTCTGCCAATGGCACAAACGCTATTGTAGTTCTGGATGCCTCGCTTTCTTCGGACATCGAAAACGATTCGCTGCAATATTTATGGCTCGAAGGAACCAATGTTTTAGCGAGCGAAGAAATTGCCTCCATTACTTTTGATGTCGGCACTCATATAATTACCTTAAACGTGTCCGACAGTTCAGATACCGGCTTCGACAACTTAACGCTGGAAGTGATTACTCCCGCCCAGGCCATCGCCGAATTGATTTCCTTTCTCAATGAATCCAACCTTGTCGATAAACGTCAACGGGCGCTTTTTGCCAGCCTGAATGCCAGCGCCGCGTCTTTTTCCAGAGGCCAATTTGGAGCGGGCATTAAACAGTTGGAAACTTTTCAAACTCAGGTTCGCGTCCTGATTGAGCCGACCAATCCTGCTTTAGCCGAACAATTGTTGCATATCTCGGGAGAAATTCTTGATGCAGTCAGCACCGACTAAGCGCATCAAAGATAATCGCTGCAGAACAATTCGGCTTGATTCAACTCCGTTGGTGGCGGGTAATGCGCGCTGAACATGACATCCGCCATCATCGTCGCTGCGGGCAAAGGCACTCGCATGGGCGCGAAAATCGACAAACTTTTTCTCGAACTTGCCGGGCGTCCCGTGGTGGCGCACACTTGGCAGCGATTTAACGATTCTTCCTGCATCGACGAAATTATTTTGGTCGTGCGCGACGGAATGCAAAACGCCTTTGCCGAACTCGCCGCGCAATTCCATTTCGGAAAAACATTTCGTTTCGCGATTGGCGGAATACAGCGGCAGGATTCCGTTTGGAACGGCTTGGAAGCGTTGTCCGCCAACTCGAAAATTGTCGCCATTCAAGACGGGGCGCGTCCGGTCACGAGCGAAAGCTTGATTCAGGCGAGTATTTCGGCGGCGCGGGATTTCGGCGCAGCCGTCGCGGCGCAACGCGTGACCGACACCATCAAGGAATCGAAAACCGGCGAAATGATTTCACGCCATCTCGAACGCAAAGAACTTTGGTCGGTGCAAACGCCACAGACTTTTCGCGTCGAAGTCATCCGCCGCGCGCTCGCCGCTGTGCGCGAAAAAAATCTGCATGTCACCGACGACACCGCCGCGTGCGAATTGATTGGTCAATCGGTGAAACTGGTGGAAAGCAGTTCGCCAAATCCAAAAGTCACGGTGATGGAAGATTTGCCGTATCTGGAAATGTTGTTGAAAAAATCGTAAGTCGCGGTGGGATTGATTTCAAAGCGGGTTGATAAATTTTAGACGTCCCAATCCCAAAGGGATTTCGCAACAAAGCCCAGGGTTGCGAGGCATACGCAACCCTGGGTTAACGTCCTAAAAAAGAAACAACTCCAACGGAGTTGCGTCGGGAGTGCCCCATATGATTTTGCGTTACGTTCCAGACGCAACCGCGTTGCGGTTGTATCATGCCCGCTTTTTTCCCAGGGTAGCTCGTTCCTCGCAACCCTGCGCTTTGCTGCGAAATCCCTTTGGGATTAAAAACCGGGGCAAAACCACGCGGGATGAAAACGCTTGCGGCAAAATAAATTCCTGAGAAGGATACTCGCGCTTATGTTTTTTCGTGGCATCCCCTCGGTTCCAGTTAGGGCTGCGTATCTCCTGACCATTATCAGTTTTGTGACTATTCCCATTCATTTCTTTGTCACAAGGCGGAGCATTGATAATGCGCTCCTGCTTTGTGGCGGCGGCGTATTTGTTTTCTGCCTATTTGTCGGCGTGTTTCATAAGCCACGCAACATCCCACAAAACGTCGCTATTATTGTTTATGCGCTTGTAGCGTGGATTATTCACGGTGTGATGAGTCCTGCGCTGTAAGAACGAATCAGCACAGAACGTAAGCAATTCGTTTCCACTTTTTCGCAAAAATATTCCGGCGCAACTTGCCAATGGCCTTCCTGCGATTTATCCTCTGCGCAATTCAAATTATGAAGCGACGTTTTGTTTACGGGGTTTTGGGGTTTGTCCTCGGAGTTAATCTTCTCATCGGCGCGCAGATTTATATTTATTCCGCCCAGGGCGCCACGAAGGATGATCCCTACGAAAATTATCGCCTGCTTTCCGATGTGCTGGAAAAAGTGCGCGGCGAATATGTCGATGGC
>JBDSLX010000112.1:0-3392 GCA_039916145.1 Verrucomicrobiota bacterium
TTGACTATTTACAATCAGAATTTTGCCGTCGTGCGGGATACGGTGCCGCTCGAACTCAAGTCTGGTGTGAATGAAGTGCGCTTCGCGGACGCGACGGCGCATGTCGAGCCTGACTCGGTCATTCTACGCGACCCGGCAGGCAAGCGCGTGTTGCAAATCCTGGAGCAGAATTATCGCGCTGACCCTATTTCACAGGAATTGCTGCTTTCGCTTTTTGAGGGCAAAACGATTGAGTTCGAAAATGTCAGCAACGCCGACGGACAACAGAAACGCGAGATCATCCAGGGCAAAATTATTCGCAGCGGTTACGTCCCGCATTATCAAGCGATGCAACGTTACGGCCAGCAATATTATCAAGGGCAGATGGCTCGTGCGAGCGGCGGTTCGGGCCAGCCGATTGTGGAAGTGGACGGCAAATTGCGCTTCGGTCTGCCCGGCCAGCCGATTTTTCCCAGTCTCGGCGACGACACCGTTCTCAAACCGACTCTCACCTGGGTCTTGCAAGCGGATAAGGCTGCTAAGTTGGACGCCGAATTAAGCTACGTCAGTGGAGGAATGAATTGGAACGCGGCTTACAATTTAGTGTTGCCGGAAAAAGGCGACACGCTCGATCTCGTCGGTTGGGTGACGATCGACAATCAGAGCGGAAAATCTTTTAACAATGCAAAAATCAAATTGATGGCGGGCGATGTAAATAAAATCCAACCCCAAAGCGATCATAACCCGATGGTAGGAAGATCGTCAGGTGGCGGCGGTGGCGGAGCACCCACCGTCTCCGAAAAATCTTTTGACGAATATCATCTTTACACGCTCGAACGCTCAACGACGTTGCTGGACCGCGAAACCAAGCAAGTTGAATTCGTTCACGCCACCGGCATCAAGTCTGCACTGATTTATGTTTACGACGGCGCGCAGATTGACATGAATCGTTATCGCGGCTGGGGTTACGATAGCATCCGGCAAGATCGCGATTACGGCACGCAATCAAATCCCAAAGTCTGGGTGATGCGTGAGTTTATGAACTCGGAAGCGAATCATCTCGGTATGCCGTTGCCGAAAGGGCGATTGCGTTTTTATCGGCGTGATGTCGGCGGCCAACTCGAATTCACCGGTGAAGACACCATTGACCATACGCCGCGTGATGAAAATATCCGCGCCTCTACTGGGAACGCTTTCGATCTCAAGGGCGAACGCAAACGCAAGGATTACAAAATGGACAGCGACCAGCGGTGGTTGGACGAATCGTTTGAGATCAAGTTGCGTAACCACAAAAAGGAGCCGGTCGAAATCCGCGTCGTCGAGCATCTCTATCGATGGACCAACTGGGAGATTGAGCAGAAATCCGACGCCTTCCTCAAGACCGATGCGCAAACCGTGGAGTTTCTTGTGCAAGTGAAACCCGATGAGGAAAAAACCGTTTCATATACCGCTCATTATTCATGGTGATTCAGCGCGAAAAGAGAAAGAGCTATGAAAATAAATAATCAGCTTTTCAAATGTTTGCTTGTCTTGTTGGCATTCTCGAATGTCGTATTCGCGCAGCAACCAGAAGCATCCAAGATCGCCGTCTCCGCACCAATCAAGGAATGGATTGCACAATTGAACGACGGCGATTACTCGAAGCGAAATGCGGCTGTGCTCGCTTTGTCCAGCCAACCCAACGACGCTTTGCCGCTGTTGCACGAGGAATTGAAAACTGAAACCAACAGCAACAAGCGTTGGTGGCTCCAGGTCGCCATTCGTGAGTGTGACGAAAAGCGGCCAAAGTCCGGCGAAATTTCGGCAACCCCGGATAACTCAAAAGGACTTCGGCCCTTCGAGTCCTATAAAGGAGGTGAAGGGGAGTTTCTCGTTATTGAGCGAGAAGACGTTCGTTGCTGGACGGTTCCAAAAAGCGCCAGTTATTTATATCTCATCGCCAGCGACAAATTTCGACAAAAGGTTTATGCAAACTTGGAAATTCAGGTGGAATTTCTCGACATCGGAACCAGTCCAATTTCGCTTGAGTATAATTCCACCAATTTAAAGGCTCCATTTAACGGAGCCTATGAAATGCATCCTAAACACCTTCATCGCACAAACAGTGGCCAATGGAGAAAGAGCGCGTTTCATCTTTCCGAAGCCCACTTTCGGGGCGCTCAAAACCAAAATACAGATTTCCGATTCTACAACGGTGGTGAAGAATTGATTATTCGCTCGGTTCGCGTGTGGCCATCCAACCCAGAGGATTGAACTTCTCAAAACTGGTGACGTCGGCCAATTATGGGAAGCGGTTTCACATCGAGTTTGGTTTGCAAATTCCTGAACCATAGATCCCCATTACGCTGTCGTGTCTTTGCGCGAAAATGTTTCGTGCCGTTGACCGAGCAAGTTCGCAAAAAATTATCCGACCTGCCGCACAAACTGGAGTATTGAGCGAATCTGTATTTCCGTTATCTTTAACGCATGGACTTACCGATTACAGCGCATGTTCACCGCGATGGAAAATGGTTTGTCGCTTTTTGCCCGGAGTTTCCCGAAGCCAATGGGCAAGGCGAAAGCCAACCTGAATGTCTCGAAAGCCTGAAATCCTCCATTGAATTGTTATTGGAAGATCGCCGCGAAGATTCAAAAACAAAATTGCCGAGCAACGCGGAGTTGGTTGAACTTTCGTGAAGCGACGGGAACTCATTCGTCACTTGGAAGCCAACGGTTGCCCTTTCAAAAGAGAAGGCGGTTCGCACACGATTTATTGGAATCCAAAAACTGGTCGCCGCGAGCCGATTCCGCGCCACTCGGAAATTGCAGATTTATTAGCGCGCAAAATTTGTCGCGCTTTGCAGATTCCAGAACCATAAATCCCCTTTGCGCCGTCGCGTCTTTGCGCGAAAATGTTTTAAGCCGTTGACCGAGCAAGTCGCTTTGCGCTGCGAACCATTTTTACCAAACAGTTTTCTCCCGATCGCCCTCACGTTTTTTCAAATGTCTTTTCGCCGACTTCCGTTTTGGTTTAACGGATTGAATAGCCGCCAGAGTCGCGCAATACCGGGATCGTCAGTTTATCTTTGGCGCGGTTCGCGGCGATTTTGCTGGTGAGATTTCGTTCCAGTGAAAGCACCTTGAGTTTCCGGCGGCCCAACGGGATTTCCACGCAGTTCTTAATTTCATCGGCGAATGTTCCCATGCCATCCATGAGAAGGACAATATCGAAAAGTTCCGCGCCCACGCCAGCGAGCATCGGTGGATTAAAATTACCGGGTGGGACATAAGCCGCGCCGACTTCCTGCAATGCTTGTGAAATTTTCTGTTTCGCCGAGGTTTTCAAACCAAAGGTCAACGTCCTGTGTGACCACGGGCGCGCCCTGAAGTGTCGCGGCGGAAAGTCCGACAACCATGAACCGCACCTTGCGCTT
>JBDSLX010000113.1:0-15970 GCA_039916145.1 Verrucomicrobiota bacterium
CACAATTTCCAACAGCGCAAACGCACGCTCGAATACGACGACGTGATGAACAAACAGCGCGAAGTCATTTACGGCTTCCGCAACGAAATCATTCGCGCCGAAGATGTGCGTGATCGTCTCCTCGACATCATGGAGGAAGTCGTGATTTCCAAAGTCGAAGAATTCAGCGCGGCCAACACGGATGTCAACGAGTGGAATATTCGCGGCCTCGCCGATTGGGTAAATTTAAATTTTCCGATTGGTTTGCCGGAAGAAGAAATTGTCAAAGCCTCAAAATCCAGCGATGAAGCGCCTCTGCCCGATTCCGTTTTCGATGGACTCAGCCCCGCGCAATTTGCCCTCTGCCAATTTCTCATTGGCAGCGTGCGCAAAGCCTACGAATTAAAAGTCAGTTATGAAACGAATCCCGACGCGGTGCGCGGCATCGAGCGTTACACGATTCTCAGCGCCATTGATAAATTGTGGCAGGAACATCTTTATGCAATGGACAGTTTGCGAACCAGTATCGGTCTTCGTGCCCACGGCCAACGCGATCCGCTCATTGAATACAAAGCAGAAGCGTTCAAGATTTTTGGCGAGCTGATGGTCAACATCAAAACTGAGATTTGCCACAACATTTTCCGCAGCGCATCGAGCTTGATGGCGTTCGAGAATTTTCTGCACAACATACCGAAGCGCGCGATTCACCAATCGAGCAGCGCATTCGGCGGCCCGCCTGCGTCCGGCAGCGATTCCACAACTCGCACAGCGTCATCCGGCGCACCGAGCGATATGGTGAGCGAAGCCAATGAAGCTGTCTCCAAAGCCAAGCCGGTTCGGAGCGGTCCGAAAGTTGGGCGCAATGATCCGTGTCCGTGTGGAAGTGGGAAAAAATACAAACAGTGTTGCGGGAAGAATGGATAGTTTAGGAATTTTCTTCGCTATCTTTTGCAAAGGTTTTGCGTAACTCGGGCGGACTTAATTTGGCTTCACGGCTTGAAACTCTACCGCGTGAATAGCAGCACACATCACAATCCCGCTGCTGCGGCTTGACCACCGGCCGATCTTTTGTTGACGCCCGAGAGAATCTTGCGTTATAGCATCTCTTATGAAAAACCCGCCTGCCATTTCAAATTTGGGTTCGTGTTCTCAAGGAAAAACAATGATCCGTTTTTTTTATACGCTTCTCTGTGCGCTCATCGTCACGTTTGGATTGACCTCGCCGAGCGCCAACGCCGGGATCCTTTATGCATCTACTGCCGCTGGCGCCGCTGGCGAGTTATACATTATCAACTCCGCCAACGGTGCCATGGTTCAGGACGTGGGACCGCTGAACGACTCGTCTAGCGTTAACTATCCCATGACCGGTCTCGCCTTTCACCCCAGTTCCGGGGTGCTCTACGGCTCGACGGGTAATTCCGTTGTCAGCACAGCGGCGAAACTGGTTACCATTAATCCGAACACCTGCCTCGTCACCGTGATTGGCTCGTTCAACGCCGGCCCGGTCAATGGTTCGGGCACTCCCGCCACGATGGCAGACCTCGCGTTTGATAACGCCGGAAACCTTTATGGCGTCGGTTCGATTGGCGGACCCCAGCTTTATACAATTAATATTTCCACCGGCCAGGCAACTCTGGTTGGTCCCACTGGACTCACGTCCACCACCGGAGGCGGTCTGGCCGTAAATTCTGCAGGGTTTTTTTACGGATCGCCGACCGCAACTCGTTTTGGAACGTATAATTCAACTTCGGGGGCCTTCTCCAACATTGCTGCTCCCGCGCCGACACCGGCCCTCAGCGGTTATGCTACATTTGCCTTCGACGAGAATGATGTTCTTTTCAGCATCAATTTGGCCCCGGCAGGGGTGACTCATCTGGTCACGTTTAATCTGGCGACAGGCGTAAATACCGACCTTGGCGCGTCGGTTACTTCTTTGGACGCCATCGCCTTTCAAACTTTTCCCAAGCTGGCCATCGCACTGGCCGTCAGCAATCAAGTGACCGTGCGCTGGCCGGATTTCGCTGGATACAATTTGGAATACAAAACGAATCTCACGAGTGGCGTATGGCAAACCAACGCGGTCACGCCGACGTTGAATAACGGCACAAACTCCGTGACGCTGCCTATCGACAGTGCCGCGAAATTTTTCCGTTTGCGCAAACCTTGAAGTTGCACACCGCAACTGAACTCTAAAAAATCAGTGGCGCACTCGGCTCATTGAGCAATTGTTAGTGCGCCGCTCCTTTTTCTTGGTGCTTTTTGATTCTTCTTCTCGAAAACTTCAAACGATTCTCCGACAAAGTAATATTTCCAGGTTATGGGAGAATCCGGTCTAAGTCGCGTTGGCAATGCTCTCTCGGGAATTGAATTCTGGTTAGTATTAGCGTAAAAGTTACCCATGCCTTCGTTAATCACGCGCCGAAAATTTCTCCAAACCAGCGCCGTTGCGACAACGGGGGTTGGCTTGGCGCAATTTGCTTTCGGTGCTGAAGAATCAGCCAAGCTAAAAACAAAACTCACGCCCAAAGCCGATGCGATGATTTTGATTTGGTTGCCGGGCGGGATGGCGCAGACCGATATGTGGGACCCAAAAACGTTCACACCGTTTCGCGCTGGAATGAAGGGCAATGAATTGCTCGGCACTTGCAAATCGATTTCCACTTCAGCGGACGGAATTTTTCTCGGCGAAGGTTTAGAAGGTATTGCGTCGCAGATGAAACACGGCACGATTCTGCGTTCGCTCACCAATCAAACGAAATTCGGTGCGATCCATCTCAAGGCGCAATATTATGCCATGACCGGTTATCTTTTTCCGGTAGGTGTGAAAGCGCCGAGCATCGGGTCGGTCGTGGCGCGCTCGCTGGGTCGGCGCGAGAAAACGGTACCGCCTTACATTTACATCGGGCGCGACATCGACACCTCCGACGACGAAAAACTTTTCATCAACGAATATCTCGGCCCCGGTTTTTATGGAGTGAATTACGCGCCGTTCATGATTCCCGATCCAGCCAAAGGTTTGGAAACGTTGAGCGCCGTTGGCGGAATGAAAATCGACCGACTGGATCGACGGCAGGAATTGCTCAAGAAAATTTCCGGCCTTTCGGCGAAGGAACTTCAAGACTCCGCCAAGGCGCAGGATTATTTGCAGGTGATGGACGAAGCGCGCGCGATGATGGATTCGCCGGTGAAACGCGCGTTCGATTTCGCGAAAGACGAGAAGCCGGAAATCCTCGCGGCGTATCAGCCAAAAATAAAAGCGGAAGAACAACTCGAGCCTGCTTACTACAACGGAAATCGTTTTGGAAATGGATTGCTGCTGGCGCGTCGGCTCGTCGAACGCGGCGCGCGTTTTGTACAGGTCGAGTATCAATACGGCCCGTTCAAAGGATTCGACATGCACGAGAATGGACAGAAGCGCATGGTCGAAATGAAAAAGCAAATCGATGCGCCGATTGCACAACTCATCAGAGATTTGCACGAACGTGGGCTGCTCGAACGAACACTTGTTTGCATCATGACGGAATTCGGTCGCACGATTGCCAGTGCGCCCGCAGCCGGAGCAGAAGCTGAAGGTTTTGCCGAGAAACACACGGGTGAAAAACTCGTGATCGAAAACGAAAAAATGTACGGCTTCCACGGCCATTTCAGCAGTTGTAACAACATGATTTTCTTCGGCGGCGGATTTAAAGGCGGTTACTTCCACGGCAAGACCAACGACGAACATCCGATGCTCGCAGTGGAAAATCCGGTGAATCTCGACGACACGCGCGCCACGATTTTCAAGGCGCTGGGAATTTCAGCAGATCACCACTACCTCACGGAAAGTCGTCCGTTTTACACGACGAAAGATGGAAAAGGACGGGCGATTGATGCGTTACTGGCGTGAAAAAAATGTAGCAGCCGACGTGAGGAGGCTCTGATGTCGCGGAAGAAATGAGCCTCCTCACGTCTGCTGCCACAAAGAGAACGTCACCACAGAAAAGATTTTTGCTCGGCTAGTTGTTGGTCACCGTCCCACAACGTTGCGCGCCACGCGATTAACTCGCCGAACTTTTTGTAGTCTTCGCCAACCAGCGCAACTGAAGACCAACGGCTGAACAATCCCTTTTTTCTCACTGGCATTTTCAGAATTTCCGCAGTGGTGCCGCGCATTTCCACCTGAAGAATCAAATCGCTTTTCCGATCTGCCGTCCATTGCACATCGAAGCTGATGCCAGCGCGTTTTTCAGAATTCTGTCGCAAAAACGCCTGGTAAGCGTCACGTTCGTAAAGGCTGGGCGAAATAGAATTGCGTCCCTGCGCATCGATGAAATGTGGCAAAACTTTTTTGATGCGGGCGCTCGCGGCTTCACCGTTGCTACTCAGCGCAAAGGCGAAAAACGTCAGCGCCAAAACTTTAATCGCTCGCGTGAACACCGGCGCATTATAGGAGCGCGGTCTTTTGCAGCAACGAATTTCAAAGGCAATAGAACGCATAATTTTGTCTTAAAAATCACGGCTTTTTCTCGGCGGAAGGAGTCGGCGTTGTCTCCGCTTCCACTTTTTCCGGCGTCAATGCTTCTTTCAACGAGTGAAACGGATGCAAGGTCATCATCAAAAAATTAGGAATGTAAACCGGTTCCGTTTCCGGCTGACTTAATGTGCCGGTGACTTTGTATTCAAAAATTTTACTGATCGGTTTTAAAGCAAGGCTGACAATGGGACCGATGACCCAGGTGTCGCGCAACATCTCCGCTTCCACGCGCGCATCAACGCGCTGCTCAAAATCAATCCCGCCTCGATATTGCAGGCGGACCCCAGCGGAACGGATTTCCAAATCGTCCGAGTAAATAATCCCTTCCCTGACGAGGAAATTGGCTGAACCTTCGCGGGCGCGACTGTTGCCCGCGCCGGGCATCAAAGCATTCAACATCGGCGAAAAAATTCCGAAAATAGGAACGTCCCAAATCAAACCGTCCCGCAAATTGACGCGCCCGTGGCCACGGCAGGTTTTAGGGTCGCGCAAATTGCCCGACTCGATAGCCAATTGGCCGTGCAATAAACCCTCAAGGTGATTGGTCTTGCCTTTGATCCCGCTAAATGCCGATTGCAGATCAATATCTGCTGCCGCGAGGTCGAAGCGAAAATCCGTTCCGTTGGTTGGGGCAAAATCAAAATAGCTCCAGCCCGCGATGCGCCCGCCACGATAGGCGCTGGAGTTCACGTTGGTCAAAAGCAATGTTTCGCCAACCCAATCTATCTGGCCAGAAATCTTATCCAGGTCGAAATGCGTCCAGTGAAACTTTGTTCCCTCGACAAAAAAATGCAGGTCCGCCTCTTCGGTGCGTCCGATGTTTAAGCTGCCGTTGAGTCTGATGGTCGGGGATTCAGCAAATTGATAGGGGGCTAGATGCGCAGCGACTTTTCGACCGATTAAACGCGCCACGAGATAAGGATCATCCGTGCTATAAACATTCGTAAAAAAAAGCTTCCTGGTTGGGAAATCCAATTGAATTTTTTGCGCAGTAATCAATTTCCCCGCCCGTTCCAGGCGCCCTTCGGACACGCGCAAACTTTGATCCGCCACCTGCAACGAGCAGGTGAGTTTATCGATCGAGTTGCTGCGAAAGAAAAATTTGTTCGCTGAGATTTCTGCATCCACGGAACTTTTTTCCATGTCATTCCACCGCCCAACAATTTCGGCGCGAATGGTCGGAGGGGTGGTGAACCCAAAATCATCAAACACCCGTTGCTGTTGTTCCGTCAGCAAATGTCGAATTGCTCTCGGGTCAATTTGGCTGTGAACGCGCCAACGATATTCTCCCGTGCGATCATTCGCCACGAGGTTGACATCCGCGCCGCCTTCGGGACGCCCCACCCGCAAATGCGGCAAAGTCCAAACCATATTTGAGTACGCGAAATCTGTGCTCGCGGAAGTCGCGGTGACGTCTCGATACGTGCCGCGCCCAACAGAAACATGCCCATTTAATGCAAGCGTGGGCAAAACTTCCTGGCGCCAGTTCGGTGATCGATTAGTCCAGGCTGGCAAAGTGACGTGCAAATCTCCACCGAGTGCGGGCGGCTTTTCCCAGGTATATTTCGCAATCCAACGCTGGCCAAACGGCGTGAGCAGCGGAGAAATTTTTTGAACATCAAAGTCAGACGAACCTTTTACGTTCGCTTCGCGCGTCGCAATGTTGAGCCGCCCGGTTGTCACGAGGCCGCCGCCGTAAAGTTCCGCTTCGAAACTTGAAAGTTGCAACTCCGGCGCGCACCACGTTCCGGCGCATAAAACTTTTTCTATCTTCAACTTGGGCGTTTCAATTCCAGCGAAACATCCTTCCCAATCCAGGAGAAATGGTTCGGCTCGTCCCCAGGCCGCCCAACTTTTATCGGCTATTTTAGAGGCAGAATTCGTCGCGACCGAAAACTTGATGTCAGCGGAATTAGCCTTGCCCCATTCTGTTTCCACATCCACAAGGCTCGCGTTGCCAGAAATGTGCGACGGAATAAAATTGGTGAACGAAAGCGCAGTGCGGGCCGCGAGGTGAATGGACGAAGCGTGTCCGGCTTCGAGGCTCAGTTGCTTTACAAAAATCTCAATATCAGTTTGAAAAATATCGCTGTTAGTTGAACCAGGTGAAAGTTTAGCAACGCAGTTCAGATTTGACGCGCTGCCCCACCGTGTTTCGGCTGAATCAATTTTTAGACGAACAAAATTGTCTTCGTTCCCGTGCGAAACATCTCGCAGATCAGCCGAGAGTTGGAGTTTCTTCGCGTGACCCCACGGCGTGTCTGCTTCGGGTGCGATGATATTCAGGTGGCCTCGAAAACTGCGTGGATCAGCCGCATCGCCAACTAAACGGAAAGTCAGTTCCGGCGAGCCGTGCAAATGAATTTTCTCTAAAGTCGCGGCAATTCTCTCCAATCCACCTTTCGGCGCCCCGATTTTGGGTTGGAACATTTTCCAGTCGCGCAACGCGGCCACATTCGTGATAGAACCGGAAATTTTAATTCGTGTGTTGGAAAAATCTGCCTGGAAAAAATCAAGCGCAATTTCTTTGGCAGATGGGAACTTAATGCGGGTAGTGATGTTGTTTAGAGAAAGCGCGGTCTGGTTGGTTTTTGAAACAGGCCAGAGGAAATGTCCCTGTTTGATTGCGATGGAGTTAAACTTCAATCGGGAATTGCGCAGCGAGGGAATGTCGAGATCCAATTCAGTTTCAGCAGCAGAAAATTTTGGCTCAAGCGGTTGTTTGAGAAAAGTGAACGTCGCTTTGTCCACGACAATGCCTCGATACCAGCGCAACCGCATCCGGCTAAAATCAAGTTGCACACCTTCTTTGCGGAGTTTTGCAAGCAGCGGTCGTTTCAAAAAGTCGGGCAGACCAATGGTGTTGAGATAAATTCCCGCAACGATTGCGCCGAGGACCGCGAGCAAAATAAAAATGCGGCACCAGCGAAAAATCCGGCGCAGGCGAGGAAATTTGCGTTGAACACGTTTTGTCATCACTTCGATTCAATCGTCAAAATGTTTTCCACCTCAAAAAAGAGGGGCCACGGAAATTCAAAAATCATTCTCGCTCCATTCGACATTGTCGCCGTGTAGCGTGTTCCGAATTCGGAATAGTCGCCGAACTCCAATGACAATGTTTCAATTTTGCCGTCGCGCTTTACTTCAAGCCAAATCCGGTGGTCGGCGCCTTTGAATCCAAATCGCTCTGGGTTTTTTTCATCGGGCGAAACCCAGAAGACTGCTTTCAAATCACCGAGTCGATACAGCGCTTCGTCCAGCGTAAACGTGTTAATGCTTCCTTGCGAACCTGGCGCGAAAGACCAATGGCCCGCCGCATTGCGGATCAGTTTTCGTTCTTTGCCTTTCTGTTGAACGGTGACGCTCATTACTTCATTGGATGCAAAACTCCAAATGCGGCGGTCGCGAAATTGCCACGGCGCCTGCGGAAGCAGGTGGTATTGCTCAGGTTGAATTGAACTTACCGTGTCGGAGTATTCATCCAGACGGCGGACAAAAAATTTTCCCGGCTGGTTGGTTCCGAAATGAATCAGGGCGACAACAGAATTCGACAGCGCCCCTGCGGTTTTCAATGTGTATTCCAAAGCAGGCGGAGCGAGTCCGTAGGCTGTGAAATCCGCCACGACATCTTTTTCGATATTTACCTCGATCTTGCCGAGCGAAACCAAAATCTCCCGCACCAAATCTGAATCAACCGGAAAATTGTTTGTGCCAGCCATTTTCCAAA
The DNA here is from genome assembly GCA_039916145.1 of Verrucomicrobiota bacterium. Lineage (GTDB taxonomy): Bacteria > Verrucomicrobiota > Verrucomicrobiia > Limisphaerales > CANJXF01 > CANJXF01. The sequence goes on from JBDSLX010000113.1 coordinate 8,220, forward strand.
CGGAGTTGTCGCGCTGCAAGGAAAACGTATTTTCGCCGCGCACGTCGATCTGCGTCATGCCGGTTGGCGGAAGATTCACGAGATGCCGATCGACAAAATTGGTGTGTGAACGGCGCCAGTCGCTGAGCGCATCAGCCGCGACGCGAAAAATGTGATTTTGGTTTTGGATTTTCGCAAACACCACCGACGGTTCATTGGTCGGACTTTTACCGACTAGAAGGGTGGCCAAAATATTTGTGTCGAATGCGAATACCAGTTCCATTTCGGGTGTTTGCAAACCAAATGATTCCAAGTCGGCTTTGGGATCATCGGTTTCAAATTTTGCCACTTGTAATGCTGCAGTTTTTTTTAACAACTCCTCAAGTTTTGCATTGTCGGCGCGCGCTGGCGGAGTGGTCATTCGCCACGAGCCATTGGTGTGGAGCAGTGTGAATACTTTACTGCCTGAGCGCGTTTTGATGGTGTTGATCGGTGCAGAAAATCGAAGCAAAGTTTGGTCGCGCCATTCATTGGCGGAGCGCGGCAATAACTTTAGAAATTCTGAATCGATGACGTAAACACCAGCGCGGCCGACCACTTGCACGTAAACCTGTTCGCCGACCGGCGTGTTCGTGCCGATGAGAAGGTTGAAATTCAGGCCGCTTTGTTGCACCGTCAGCAAAGTGGCGGCTGGCGAAGCGAAGCCGAATTCTTCTTGAACGTTTGGGCGATCTTTTAGTTCAGCCGCCGTGATTTGCGCCTGCCAATTCAGTTCGGCGAGCTCGTGCAACAAGGTCTGAATGGGCGCTGTCGCAGCTCGATAACTAAGTGGCTTTGTCAAAACCCAGGAATCATGCGTGCGCTCGACGCGAATATCTTCACCAGCGCGGCGGACTTCAATTCGATTTGCGGACGCGGAAATAAATCCCGGAAAAATTTTGGTGGTGCGAGAGGCGTTGAGTTTTTCGCGGAGAGGATGCTCCACAAAGAAGATGAAAGCAAAAAGGGCTGCGGCAATTGCGAGGTAGGTCCATGTCGTTTTTGAATTCATCAAGCAATGATTCAAAAACTCAGCTTCGGCGGCGCAGCCAGACGAGTCCGCCGAATAACAAAACGGAGCCGGGCATTCCGGCGAGCAAAATCCAGCGCAGTTTTTTCGATTGGTCGGTCGTGAGCATGAGTTTGTATTCTTTAATGGGACGCGGGCCGATTCCCGCGAGCAACATTTGTGGACGATCGACAAGCCAATTGATGGCCGCGTTGGCAAAATAATGGTTCGCCTCCGTATCAATATTTTGGTTGTTGAAACATTGTGAATCGCCCAGCACTAGAATCCGCGTGACGCCGCGTTCCGTGCTGACGTTTTTGATCGAGCCGTGTTCTACCGAAACAATTACCGGGAAACTGCCCCTCTGCTCGCGCGCTTCGGGCGTTCCATTTGCATTGAGAATCTTGTAGAGGCCCGCTGCATTCGTGCTGGTAGCCGCGAGCTTTTCGACGTGGGGCGCATCCGCTGTTTGTGTGTTGGTGGATGGCTTGAAAAAAACGGTTCGCGGCGAGATGAGATAAATTCGCATGCCCTCTGCAACAATTGATTTTAAAATCGGATGAGTCCCATTGACCTGCGCCGGAATGAGGTCGTTGCCATCGAGCGAAAATTTCGCGTCTTCCAGTTTGAAATTCGTAACGCCGACATTCCATTTGGCCAGAACTTTTTCGATTCCAGAATCGCCGCCGGAAAAAATATTGTTCAACAACACGAGAAACCGCCGGCCTTGTTTCAAATAGGTTTCAATTTTCTCAAGCTCGTTTGTGTTGAAGGTCGCTTTGCTCGGTCCTGCGATGATGAGCAGTTGGCAATCGGCTGGAATATCGTTTGTACCGAAAAGGGAAATTTTTTCCCATTCCACACTGAGTTCATCTTTGAGGATCGAGGCAAACTTTGTATATCCTTGGCTTTGGGAATCGCTTTCCGGGTCGTGCTCGCCGTGGCCATAAACGAAATACGCTTTCGTTTGTTTCGGATTAGTTACATCGAAAATGGCGGATGAAAAAAGAACTTCGCCTTTGAAGCTATCGCGCCGAAAGGATTTGCTTTCACTGTTCAGAACAGAGTTTAGGTCGTAATCATAAAGTTGGTTGCCATAAACGACCTTGGGACGTCCGTTACAATCGAAGACGACGAAATTTTTGTCTTTGAGCGTAGTGAGTTTGTATTTGGAAAGAAGTGCGGCCGCTTTTCCGGGCGCGCGGGTGTAATCCAGAGTTTGAACCGTGAGATTGGGATTGGCGTAGGCGTATTGTTTAAGCAAGGCCGAAGTCAGGCTATAAATTTCTTCGTTTTCCTGTTGCGCGAAGAAAATTGTCACTTCGACTTTGTTGGTGAAACCTGCGAGTAACGCGGCGGTTTGCGGCGATATTTCCACAGCCGAGTAAGTGCTGGCCTGAAAGCGTTTGAAATAACCAGAGGCGAAATAGTTCGCCATCGCGACAATCGCAAACACCGCGATGAGGCCGAGAATGGTGTTGAACCAGATCAGCCAGCGGCGACCGGAAGAGAAACTGGGTTTGGGGGATTTTGAGGACATGTTATTTCCAGCGGCGGCTTTCCACAACGCGATAGGTCAGAAACAAAAATAAAATGGTAAGGCTGAGATAAAAAACGATGTAGCGCGTGTCAATGATACCTCGCGAGAAATCGCTCATGTGTTCGCGCATTGCTACATAATTCAACGCTTCTGTCGCCCAGGTTTTGCCGGCGGAGAGTTGATCGGACAAAAAGCTCAGCAAAAAGAAAGTGAGGCCGATGGCAAAACTGATCATCGCGGCTATGATTTGACTGCGTGTCAGCGCCGAGGCGAAACAGCCGAGGGACATGTAAAGACAACCGAGCAGAAAGATTCCGAGGAAGGTGCTCCCGATAGTTCCCATGTCCAAAACGGCGGAGTTGCCGGTGAAATATTGCACGAGCCAGAGGCAGCCGATGAGCGGCAGCCACATCACCATATAAAAAATCAGAGCAGCGAAAAATTTTGCGAGCACGACTTGCAAATCGCCCACCGGGGCAGTCATCAGCGTTTCAAAAGTTCCCGAATATTTTTCCAGCGCGAAGGATCGCATCGTGATGATGGGCGCAGAAAGCAAAAGGATCAGCCAAAAGAAAGCGGTGATGTAAAACATTTCCGTGATGGGCATGGGCGTCGATTCGCCCTGCAATTTGTCGAGTAGGATGACGAAGCTGAGACCCATTTGAAAAACCGCCGCCGCGATGATGACATAACCGGTGAACGAAATAAAAAATCCTGCCAGTTCGCGTCGGGTCAAAGTGAGAAAGGCTTGCATGGTCAGGTTTGTCCGTTGATCCGAAAATTCGATGTTCGATGTTGGCTATTCGATGTTCGATGTTCTGAAATTTGAAAACAAACATCGAACAGCCAACATCGAACGTTGAACATCAAATTTAGTTTCAGCAGCGCCTGCATTAAATAATTTCCTCCTCTTGCTCCGGTCGAGTCACCCGCATGTAAATATCTTCCAGCGAATAACGGCTGCGCGACAATTCCCTCATCGTCCAACCGTGTTCCTTTACCACAGAAAAAATCTGCGGGCGCAAATCCAACCCGTCGGTCGGTGTGATGGAGCATCGATGAAATTCTCCATCCGCCGGAGCGATGTCGAAATGTTCGACCTCGGCCATTTCCTCCCAACAGGTTTGCAGCGCGGCCAGTGGCGCGGCAATTTCCGTTACGATTTGTCCGTCGCTCATTGTCTTCTGCAAATTTTCCGGCGTGTCCGAAACCAGAATTTTTCCCCGCCGCATAATCAATACGCGATTACAGGTCATTTCAACTTCGGGCAAAATATGCGTCGAGATCAGGACGGTGTGACTGCGCCCAAGTTCTTTGATCAACTGGCGGACCGAGCGGATTTGATCTGGATCCAGTCCAATGGTTGGCTCGTCCAATATAATTAACTCCGGTTCATGCACGAGCGCATCGGCCAGGCCTACGCGTTGGCGATAGCCTTTGGAAAGATGGCCGACGATTTTTTTCTGCACATCCGTCAGGCCGCATTGTTGCATCACGACATCGACTCGTTCGCGCGAGCTGCGAATTCCCAAACCTTTGAGCCGCGCGCGAAATTTTAAATATTCCCGGACACGCATGTCCGGGTGTAGCGGATTATTTTCGGGCATGTAACCGATGCGGCGACGGACTTCATCCGCTTCCTTGAAAACATCCAGCCCGGCAATCCGCACCGTTCCCGAAGTGGCCGGAAGAAAGCACGAAAGAATTCGCATCGTCGTGCTTTTGCCTGCGCCGTTTGGGCCGAGAAGTCCAACAATTTCGCCGCGCCCGACGGAAAACGAGAGATCAGAAACCGCAGTGTTTCCCGCATAGCGTTTGGTCAACTTTGAAACTTCAATTATCGGAACGTTGTTCATTTCGCGTTGGTTATTTTAACCACGCCAGCCAAAGATAAACACAATTTTGTTTTCTACTGTGTCGCGATCCCAACTTAGCGAACTTTCATGATGATGACGCCTTGCCGGATTTGAAAATTCCCCGATTGTCCGCGAATGACTGTCACGGCCAACTTGACATCGCTATTGGGTTTTTTCTTGTAAAAGATTTTTGCGGCTTCGCCAATGTTGCTGGGTGCCTCGCCATCAATGGTGTGAATCAGAAAGCCTCTTTCCAGTCCCGCCTTTTCTGCCGGACTGTTTGGGTCAACACCAGCGACAATGAAACCTTGGCCGGGGGGCAAACCCAAAGATTGTTGCAAATCCGGCGTGATCTCATGAAAGATCGCGCCAATTTTTTTGCGAATCAGGTCGGCGTTAAAAACATTTTTTTGCGCCACCAAATGAATCACCGAGGTAATTCGTTCGGTGCCTCGCAAAACTGTAAGCGAAATATTTTTTTCGCCTGCGGTTTTTTGCTGCTCGGAAAGCCTCAAAAATTCCACAATAAATTCGATGAAATTTCGCGGCTTCTTCTCGCCGATTTGCAAAATAACGTCTCCTTTGCGCAATCCCGCCTTTTCGATCGGACTGCCGGATTCGACGTTAATGATTCTCAATGCGCCCGCGCTGGAAGTAATTTTTGCCCCAAACCAAAGCGGCTGATTGCTTTCTTCCGAGGTAAGGATTTCGGAGAGCGCTTCGGCCACCCGCTTGATTGGGATCGCGAAACCAATTCCCTGCGCATTTTGTTCGCGATAAACCGCGACGTTCAAACCGATCAATTCGCCGCGCATATCCACGAGCGGGCCGCCGCTGTTGCCCGGATTGATGGCAGCGTCCGTTTGCAACCAATCTTTATAATCCAATACGCCTTGATCAGTTTCAGGCCGGCGCGTTGTTGAGCTTAAAATCCCGCTACTGACGGAAAACCCCAACCCAAAAGGATTTCCTAGCGCCACGACCCTTTCGCCCAGCAACACATCATCATCGCGCGCAAATTTTATCGCGTGAAATTTTTCGTTCTTTTGATGCTTAACTATTTTCAGGAGCGCGACATCGACCGTCGGGCTAGCGGCGACCAATTCCGCGCGGTAATTATTTGTGCCGATGAGAACTTGAATTTCGGCGGCGCGCTGGACGACATGGTTGTTGGATAAAATATATCCGTCTTCGTCCACGATAACCCCGGAGCCGAGGCTGGCCCGATCGGCTTCGTGTTCAGGGCCGTAATAAAGTCCAAAAGGAGTCTCGAACTGGTCGCGCACGCGAATTCGTTGCACCGTGTTGATGTTAACGACGGAACTTTTGACCTTCTCGACCGCCTCCACGACGGCGTCACGACGAATATCGACTTGCGCTTGGGCGGGAAAAATTGCGAGCAAACAAACGCCCAGCAGAATAAGGAACTGAATTTTAATTTTCCTTTGCATCAACGATTAAACAGGACAGACCCAGTTTTGTTTCTGTTCAATGATCCCCACAGAAACAACTGTGACAACTGTGGAGCGCGGGCGTGTCGTCCTCGACCACCCGGAGCGCGATGAAATGCTGCGGCTGGTCTGCGACACAGCCGCGCTCGGTCAAATCAGAAACTGCCAACTCGCGCTTGACTTTGCAAAAGCAGCGGTTGAAAAGCAATGCCGGTGTCCCCGCTCGCAACCAACTTCTACGCTGACTGGCGGCTACAGTGCGGCAAAACTTTTTCCTTGGGCGAGACAAATGCGGTTATGCCCGAACGGTTGCTGCAAAATGTTTGGCATCACCAGCGCCTCCTTCGCGATCAATTGAGGACGTTGGACGGAAAACCGGTGCGGGTTCTTCACCCTGGTTTTTGGAACCACGAGGCTGGCCCGGATTTTCGCGGAGCCGTTCTGCAAATCGGCGCTGAAATCGCAAAGAGCGGCGATGTGGAAATTGATTTGCGTGCGGACGGCTGGAAAAATCACGGCCATGATCGAAATCCAAATTTTGCGAACGTAATATTGCACGTGGTTTGGGAGCCGAATGAAGTGACGAGACCCAATCCTGTCACCCGTCACTCTTCACACGACACCTCTTCGATCCCAACGCTTGCTTTGAAATCATTTCTCGATGCGCCGATTAACGACCTGAGTTTGTGGCTCGGCAGCGATTCCGCACAAAGTTTTCCAAAGAATTCCATCGGCCAATGCTGTGCGCCGTTGCGCGAATTGCCTGAAGAAAAATTGAAAGGTCTTCTCCAGCAAGCGGCCTATGTCCGTTTGCAACGAAAGGCGAATGATTTTCAAGCGCGCGCGCGACAGGCGGGTTGGGAGCAGTCGCTGTGGGAAGGAATTTTTCGCGCGCTTGGCTATAAACAAAATGTTTGGCCGATGCAACGATTGGCGGAGTTGTTGCCGCAATTTTCGGGCGAGAAAGTGTCGCCGGCTTTCTGGCAGGCATGGTTACTTGGGGTAGGCGGCTTGCTTCCAACGGAGCCGGAAAAAGCAGATGATTCTTATCTGCGCTCGATCTGGGACATTTGGTGGCGCGAACGAAATTCCATCAGCGATTTAATTTTTCCAAAAAGTTTGTGGCGCTTCAATGGAATGCGTCCGGCGAATTTTCCGCAACGCCGACTCGCGCTCGCATCGCATTGGCTCTCGGACAAAACATTTTTCGCGAAACTGGAAAACTGGTTCACCAGTCAGATGAGTGATTCAGCCCCCGAAAATTCATTGCTGAAATTACTGCAAGTGGAGGACGACGAATTTTGGTCGTGGCATTGGACGTTTCGTTCAGCCCAATTGGCACAACCGCAACCACTGATTGGCGCGGCACGCATTTCCGATCTGGCCATTAACGTTATCCTCCCTTGGTTTTGGATGCGCGCTGTTGTTGGAAAAAATGAAAAACTCCAAAAACAAGCGGAACATATTTTTTGTAAATGGCCTGCTGCGGAAGACAATTCCGTTTTGCGTTTGGCACGGCAACGTTTGTTCGGCGGAACCCTTGCGCCGAGGCAAATGCGGACTGCGGCGGCGCAACAAGGATTGCTGCAAATCGTCAGGGATTTTTGCGAACACTCCACCGCGATTTGCGCTGATTGCCGATTTCCAGATTTAGTGCGGGGATGGAATTTGCAAATTTAGCAAAGTCTTTGTTTGGAGTTCCGCCTTTAGGCGGTTCGGCGCGCGCCGCCTAAAGGCGGGACTCCAAACGACTAGGACTGCTCTAACTTGGCATCCAATTGCGCAAAAGCGTCATGGCCGAATGAGGCGGACTGCTCTGCGGCATCCTCGGAAAATTTTTCCTGCTTTTGTTTCTTCGGCTTTGCTTCAGAAGCGCC
>JBDSLX010000114.1:0-14082 GCA_039916145.1 Verrucomicrobiota bacterium
GCGAAGATGGACGCGATTTGCATTGGCCTCAGAGAATTGACCAACGGAAATCGACTCGGTGTTTTGGCGCAAGTCGTTCGTTCCGGGCGCATTGAAGTCGGCGACGAAATCAGTCTCGTCAAAGAACAGGCAAGTTGTTAAGAACCGCGCATGTGTTGCTTTTCACAACCAGTTGTCTCGGTCAATTCCACGAAGATTTTTGCGCGTTCAGCAGTAAGCCCACGACAATATATCGTTTACAGCATGGCGCTGGAGGCGAAGAACGATTTGGCTATGATATTGCCTTTACCGATCGCACAAGGTGCGGGAGAAAATGCGTTGGAGTTTATCAGCCTGAAAGAATACGCAAAGTTTTTTGACGATCTTCTCTCAGGGTTTCCCGTTCCAATAACGAAAGGCGGTCGTGGTGTTTTTTCGGCCGCGAGTGAATCCGCCAATTCGCTGGTCGTGCATGCCGTGGGAAATTTTGAGGCTTCCTTTGTTCCTACGCTGAACGATTTTTCCCGTCTGGACAAACGTTTTCAAATCCCGCCCAGCAGTTGGGCGAAGCTTCCTCAATATAAAACCTATGGCTTCGCTGTTTTTAAATTGAAAGCTGGCGAGCAAGACGTTCATCCGATGGCTTTTTCTTTTCCAAGAAGCGACGCCTCGAAATTATTTTTTCCAACCGTGCATATTCACGATGGCGAAGTCCATACCACCGCCGAATTTGATCACGTTCTTTATGCTCAAGGGCATCCGCCTGAATCGTTGGATTTTCACGGCTGGAGAGAATCCGAACGTTCGGCGAAAAACTTTATGAAAATCGCGCAATCTAAAAATATCATTTCAAGCGACGAGCATTGTTATCAAAAAATGCTCATTGGAAACTTACCAAATAAAGACACTTGGCTGGCTAGGTTTTAGTTCCTCGGAAACCAAACGTGCGTGAAAATTCTTATCCTGACCAATCTTTATCCGCCAAATCACGCCGGAACGTTCGATAGTCGATGCGAATCCGTCACCAATTCACTTCGCTTGCGTGGGCATCAGATGCTTGTGCTCACTTCCACTCACGGAATGCGCGATGAGCAGCGCGATGGCGAGATCGAACGTCGTCTTCATCTCAACGGCGTTTTTGGCCATCCACTTTTGACGAAGTTCAACGACCTCAAGCCGCTTGAAGTTCACAATAGTTCCGTCGTGAGCGAAGTCGTCGAGCGTTTTCAGCCGGATGTCATTCACGTTTTCAGTTTGCAGGGACTTTCCAAGTCGCTCGTCTTCACACTGCGCAATACGAAGTTGCCGGTGGTTTATGATGTGGCGGATCATTGGCTTTCTGCGGGTGTCCGCGAAGATCCGTGGCTGCGCTTTTGGAATGCGCCGTCGCTTTCGTTTCTGGAATCCTCCACTCGCACCGCACTGGAAATGAGCGGCGAACGCGGGCGTCTCGATTCCACTGCGCCGACCCGAATGCGAAAAGGTTACGAACGTTTGCCATCGCTTTACGGCGACGCCAAAACGATGGCGACAGTTGAACCGAACTCCATTCCGTCATTTCGCTTCGACCGGATTTATTTTTGCAGCCAGACTTTGAAACAACTTACGGAGACGGTGGGGTTTGTGGTTTCGCATGGGGAAGTAATTTATCCGGGCATTCAAACGCAACAATTCATTGGCGAACTCAAGCCGGCTTCCGCGCCGATGACGAAATTTTTGATCGTCAGCAAGCTGGACAAAGACAGCGGCGTGATGACTGCGCTCGAAGCGCTTCGCCAGGTGCGTGCCATTAAACTTAATGTGACACTGAGCATTTATGGGCGCGGCGATTCCAATTACATCGCGGAGTTGCGCTCGTTCGTGGTGCGAAATCAATTGCCGGTGGAATTTCTGAACGTGTCGAATCTGAATCAGGATATGCCGTCGGTATATCGCAAACACGACGCGCTGCTTTACACACCAGAATGGTCGGAGCCATTTCCGGTCACGCCGCTCGAAGCGATGGCGTGCGGGTTGCCGGTGATCGGTTCGCGCGCAGGCGGCGCAAATGAACTGCTGCGACATGGGGAGAACGCGCTCGCTTACATGGCCGGAAACGCTGCAGAATTAGCGGCACGCATCCAGGAATTGAAAATGCAGCCCGCGCTTCGCTGTCAGATGATTGAAACCGCGCAGGCCGAAGTGTTAAGCAAATATAACGATTCCGCTGTTACAGATCAGATTGAAAACTATTTGAACACTTCGCTAGAAAGCTGGGCGCATACGGCAACGTGAAACCTTGATTCGAGGGACGGTCCGGTTTGGTTTTTCTACCGAGCCGGTGGCGCTGGTTAAAACGTGAAATATTACGCCAACCACAACATTCTATCTTCCACTGCGCTTTGCCAGATTCGTATATCCGCTTCCAATCAACGATGCGCTTTATTCCGCAGCGCAGACTCCTCCTGAAAATAAAAAGTCGCGATGGTTTTGGCGAGAAAGGTGGCGACATTTTCTTCGCCGGAATTACAAAGAAGAATCACACACAATTTATCGTCTGGAAAACGCTGCAAGCTCGCGGAAAATCCAGAAGTCGATCCGCTGTGCCCAATATTTTTATGGTCCTGATACGGTTCGACTCGCCAGCCGAATCCGTAGCCGTGCGCTTTGCCGCTATTTAATTTTCCTGAAGTCCACATTTGCGATTTGATTTGCGCGTTGAGCAGTTTGTTCGAATCCAAGGCGGCATTCCATTTCGCCAAATCACCGGCGGTCGAAACAATGGCGCCGGCCGCAAAAACGTCGGTGAGATCGTAATCCCGATTGATGATCTCGCCGTTTTTCTTTTTTTCGTAACCGTCGGCGCGATTGGGAATGATGATGCCTGGTTGACGATTAGTGGAAGCTGCCATTCCCAACGGGCCAAAAATGCGTTTACCCAAAAAGTCCCAGTAATTTTTCCCGCTGACATTTTCGACGATATAACCAAGCAGGCTGTAACCGGAGTTGCAGTATTTCCATTGTTCGCCGGGCGCGAATTCGAGCGGCAATTCCCAGAGGGCTTTGATAAATTGTTCCTGGCTCAAATGTTTGGTCAATTCGAAGCCATCGAGGCCAGTGTAGCTTTTGATTCCAGAAGTGTGATTTAACAAATGACGAAGGGTGATGTTCGTCCAGGCTGTCGGGATTTCGGGAAAGTGTTGGCTGATTTTGTCATCGACAGAAAGTTTGCCATCCTGCTCCAGCAACAAAATGCAGGCAGCTGTGAACTGTTTGGTGACCGAACCGATTTCAAAAACGGTTTCGGGTTTGGCGGGAGATTTCAATTCAAGGTTCGCAAAACCATAGGCGGCAGTCTTTGTTGCTTGACCGTTGCGGATGATGGCCAAGGCGACACCGGGAATTTGCCGCTTCTCCATTTCGTCTCTAACATATTTATCTACCCGGTCCGCGTGCGCAAATTGTGAGAAAAGAATAAAGCCGAGAACTGCGGCAACCACGAGTAATAATTTCATGGTCTTAATGAAAAAACTTCCTGATTGTGGCACTCCAGCTTCGATTTGCAGCTCACACCTCATGGAATTTAAAACGATCAGAAAATAAAATAGGGGAAGTTAAATCTTCTTCATTAGCCGATATTCCATGCTGTCCACCAGCGCTTGCAAACTCGCTTCAATGATATTGTCGCTGACGCCAACGGTTCCCCATTCTTCTTTGCCGTCGCTTGATTCGATCAACACCCGCGTTTTTGCCGCCGTGCCGCTGCCCGAATCCAGAATACGCACCTTGTAATCGGTCAATTTGATTTTTTTGACCTTGGGATAAAATTTTGCCAACGCCTTGCGCAAAGCAGAATCCAGCGCGTTGACCGGCCCATCTCCTCCCGCTGCCGAATTTTCAGTTTTGCCATCGACGCGAACTTTGATGGTCGCTTTGCAAACTGACTTCGCTCCGCTGCGACGCATCGAAATGTGATAACTCTCAACTTTAAAAGGCAATTCCTGATGCTGCAAAATTTTTCGAATCAAAACACAAAGCGACCCTTCGGCGGCTTCGAATTCATAGCCTTTGTGTTCGAGGTCTTTGATGCGCGTGAGAATGGATTTCAGCTCCGGCGTGTCGTTCGTGATTTTGAAACCGAGCTCCTGTGCTTTCATCACAATATTACTGCGTCCGGCCAAATCGCTGACCAAAACCGTGCGTTGATTTCCGACAAGGCTCGGCTCGACATGCTCGTAACTTCGCGCCAGTTTTTGGACGGCGTTCACATGCGTGCCGCCTTTGTGAGAAAACGCCGCAGAACCAACCCACGGCTGCCGGGAGCTGTGACGAATGTTCGCAATCTCATCCACGAACTGTGAAAGCTCTTTCAATTTCGTTAAAGAATCCGTCGGAACAGAATTTTTTTTCAGCTTCAACGCGACGTTCGGAATTACGCTGGTCAAATTACAATTTCCCGTGCGTTCGCCATAGCCGTTGATCGTGCCTTGAACGTGGCTTGCTCCGACGTCCAACGCAGCCAACGCATTCGCCACGCCGAGGCCGATGTCGTCGTGCGTATGAATTCCCAATTTCAAATTCAGTTTGGCTCGTGCTATCGCGGTGATTTTCGCGATTTCATGCGGAAGACAACCGCCGTTCGTGTCGCACAATACGAGAATGTCCGCGCCTGCTTTTTCCGCAGCCAGCCACGTTGCGAGCGCATATTCGGAGTCATCCTTGAAACCGTCGAAACCATGCTCGGCGTCATACACCACAAATTTTCCATGATCTTTGAGGAAGCGAATCGTGTCGGCGATCATCGCCAGATTTTCCTCCGGCGTCGTGCGCAAAACTTCTCTGACGTGGAGCAACCAGGTCTTTCCGTAAATCGTGACCACGGGCGTTTCCGCTTCGAGCAACAACCGAACCTGCTCGTCTTTCTCAACGTTCACTCCTTTGCGCCGCGTTGAGCCAAAGGCAGCGAGCAAGGCGCGTTTAAATTTTTTCCGCTTGGCCTGCTCGAAAAATTCGATGTCCTTCGGATTGGATCCCGGCCAGCCGCCTTCGATGTAATGAATCCCAAATGCATCCAGTTTTTCGGCGATGCGGAGTTTATCCAACACCGAAAAATTGATGCCTTCGCCTTGGCTGCCATCGCGCAAGGTCGTATCGTAAATTTCGACTTCAGGTTTCATTCGATCCGCCGCAGCGGAAAGAAATTTCTACGACACAAGCCGCCACTTTGCAAAGTCCAAACTCCCTCAACGCAGATTTACCACCGGGGCGACAGCTTCAGGTGAACCTGTTCTGCCCGTGCATTCGGCGTTGGTTTCCAATCCAAAGCGCAATCCACCGCGCGGCGCATTTGTTTGAACCACCATTGCGCCCGGCTCAATCGGCGTTGGCGATGTTCCGTCACACGACAGACGATTGTTCCATTGAATCCAAGTTCCATTTGTTCTTTATTCATGCGTCCAAACTAGCGGGGGCAGTCGGACAAAGGCTGTCCAAGCAAAAGAATTAAAATTCAATGATCTTCGTAAGGTTTGTTCAGCGAAATCTATGTTCAGCGGCAACGATCCGTGGAAAAATATTTTTGTGCTGATCGCATTCTACAAACCATTCGGGGTGATCTCGCAATTCACTGACGACGGCTCGGGCAATCGAACGCTTGCCGAATTTAATTTTCCCAAAACCGTTTATCCCCTCGGCCGATTGGATGCCGATTCGGAAGGCCTGTTGTTGCTGAGCGATGAGCCGAAGCTAAACGAAAGACTTCTTCATCCACGCCACGCGCACGAAAGAATTTACTGGGTGCAAGTTGAAGGACTTCCCTCAGCCATATCTTTGAAAAAATTAGAGCAAGGCGTTTCCATTCAAGGCCGCAAAACTCTTCCCTGCCGCGCAAAAATTCTCGATCCACTACCCGATGTGGCTCCACGAAATCCACCCATTCGCTTGCGACGATCTATTCCCGATTGCTGGATCGAATTGCAATTAATCGAAGGAAAAAACCGACAGGTCCGCCGCATGACCGCCGCCATCGGACATCCAACCTTGCGCCTCTTGCGCGTCCAGATTGGAGGCTTTCATGTGGGAAATCTAAAATCCGGCACCTGGAAAATTCTAAGTCCAGGCGACCAGAGATCAATCTTGGCGCCGCGAGAATAATTTGACTTGGCAAAATCGGCTCCTAATCTGTGCGCCAGCTTTATGACCAAAACCCAGCTTTGGATTTTCAACGTCGTTTGCCTTATTTTAATCGCGCTGCTCATCACCCAGTTTTTTATCAGCCGAAGCAACACAAAATTGACCAATGAAATGAATAAGCAGCAGGCCGTCATCAAGAACGCCCAACAACTGGAACCGGTCCTGGACCAACTTGCCAAACGCATCGCTCGCGACTCGGATACCAACGCTGCTTTCCGCAATCTTTTGGTCAAATACGACCTGCGCGTCACTTTGGAAGTTGAAGGAAAGCAGAAAAAATATCCGTGATTCAGTTATGAAAACGACCATCAACGATTCCGCGCGACGCCACTCCCCGTTTTGGGCGCTCACAGCAGTTTTTCTCACGTTAGTTTTTCTGCAAGGCATGGATCTAATAAGTCTTCTTGAACAGCGTTCGCGGCTACAGACCACGCTCGCTGATTTCCACAAAATCATGCCGCAGGCAGTCATCATTAATAAAACCGTCGAAAATCTTGGACGCGATCTCCTTGCAATGACCAATCAGGAAGCGCGGCAAATTATTGCAGACTTCAAAATTGCCGGTAATCCGGGCAAATGATTTGCGATTGGTTTCAGGTTCAAATTTCCACTTTCTGTTTTCTAACTTGCTTCAATGTTTCGCGAAAAAAAAGTTGTTGTTGTAATGCCCGCTTATAACGCTGCGAAAACCCTACAGCAAACTTACGACGAAGTGATGGAACAAGGCGTGGTGGACCTGGTCATTATTGTGGATGACGCAAGTCGCGATAAAACCGCCGCCATTGCCAGCCAACTTCCGAACACAAAAGTTTTTACGCATCCGAGCAATCTTGGTTACGGGGGAAATCAAAAAAGTTGCTATCGCCTCGCGCTCGAAGCCGGAGCGGACATCGTCATCATGGTACATCCCGATTATCAGTACACCCCTCAGCTCATTCCAGCGATGGCTTCAATGATCGGCAACGGTCTGTATTCCTGTGTCCTCGGCAGCAGAATTTTAGGCGGACACTCGCTGGCCGGCGGAATGCCCGTTTGGAAATACATCGCTAATCGCTTTCTCACCTTTGCGGAAAATATTTTACTCAACGCAAAACTTTCCGAGTATCACACCGGCTACCGCGCCTTCTCCCGCGAAATTTTGGAACGCCTGCCCCTGGACCAAAACTCCAACGACTTCGTATTCGACAACCAAATGCTTGCGCAAATTCTGTGGTACGGTTACACGATTGCCGAGGTCAGTTGCCCAACCAAATATTTTGCCGAAGCTTCCTCCATCAATCTCCGGCGCAGCATCAAATATGGTTTCGGCTGCCTGGGAACTGGCTTGAGTTTTCGGCTGACAAAAATGGGCCTGGGCCGGTCAAAACTATTTCCACGATTAAACAAAAGATAAACCGAAGCCTGTTTTGCGAGTTTTTCCTTCTTGTCACTCATCCGATTCGCCTCTGCCGACGCGAAGGCAGCCAAATTTTGCCGCACAATCGAAGGCTCCGAGAAAAGGAATTGATCTTCAAATTCTCAAAATGATTTAAACAGGACAAATGCGCGATAAGAGAACTAACAACGCCAAAACCTTTCCGAGCAAATGGGTGATCTGCCTGGTCCTGGTGTTTTCCATCTTCGCTCTTTTTTATCAGGTCGTTGATTATGATTTTGTGAACTACGACGATTCTGGTTACGTCGGTGACAACGTTCACGTCCAAAACGGTTTGACACGCGACGGAATAATTTGGGCGTTCACCACCGGCCACATGAGTAATTGGCATCCGCTGACGTGGCTTTCACACATGCTCGATATGGAAATCTTTGGGCCAAAACCGGGCGCGCAACATTTCACCAATATTTTGTTTCACGCGCTCAACTCGCTGCTCGTCTTCCTGGTTTTTGAAAAAATGACGGGCGCGTTATGGCGAAGTGGCTTTGCGGCCGCGCTCTTCGCGTTGCATCCGCTCCATGTAGAATCGGTCGCCTGGATTTCTGAACGTAAAGATCTGCTGAGCACCTTTTTTTGGATGCTGACGATCTGGGCTTACGTCGTTTACGCCGAAAACAAACTGAGAAAAAAGAACCGGGCAGCGAACACAAAATTTCCCCGGTCGTTTTATTTTTTGTCCCTTCTGTTTTTCACGCTGGGCCTCATGTCAAAACCCATGGTCGTCACATTGCCGTTTGTTTTGTTGCTGCTCGATATTTGGCCGCTGCAACGGCTCCAACTGCCGCAAGAAAAGGGGAGAATAAATCTCGATTGGCGCGGGTTAAGCCGATTGTTTGCCGAAAAACTTCCCTTCTTTACGCTTACTATCGGTGCGAGCATCGTTACTTTTATAGTGCAAAAAAAAGGTGGCGCCGTCTCTTCGCTCGCCGGACTTTCGATGATTTCTCGGATCGAAAATTCAGTTATTTCCTATGTTCGTTATATTGGAAAAACCTTTTGGCCGAATGATCTTTCAATTCTTTATCCGCATCCAGGAAGTTGGCCGCTCGGGCCGGTAATTGCCGCGAGTTTGTTTCTGCTCGGAGTTTCCGCCCTCGCCATCTGGCTTGCTCGCTCCCGCGCCTATTTTCTCGTCGGCTGGTTTTGGTTTCTCGGGACGCTCGTGCCCGTCATTGGCCTCGTGCAAGTCGGCATGCAATCCATCGCTGACCGTTATACTTATATCCCGCTGATTGGTTTATTTGGCGCGTTGACATGGGGGGCTGCGGATGTTTTTTCGCGCTGGAATTTTCCAAAGGTTGCGCTCGGAATGGGCGCTGGAATTATTTTGTTCTGTTGCGCTGCACTGACCAAAACGCAAGTCGGTTACTGGCGTGATAGCGAAACACTTTTCGGACACGCGATCAAAGTCACGAAGAAAAATTTTATCGCTTACAACAATCTTGGTTTTTTCTATTCGCACAAAGAACGCTACAACGAGGCGATCGAATCCTATCGTAAATCGCTTGAAATCGAGCCGCGCTTTGAAGATGCCCACAATAATTTGGGTTATGCGCTGGCAAAACTGGGAAACCATCAGGAAGCAATCGCGCATTACAACGTTGCGCTGAAACTCAAACCTGAACTTGTTGAAGCACACAACAATCTCGGCAATTCGCTCGCGGAAATCGGAAAAGTTGACGAAGCCATCGCACATTATGAAATCGTGCTGGCTAAAAATCCCAGGCACGCCGATGCGCTCAACAATTTCGGGGTGGCTCTGGCGATGAAGGGTAAATTGAACGAGGCCATCGAACATTTCAAAAAATCGCTCGCGGCCAAACCCAATTATGCCAGCGCGCACAGCAATTTGGGCAATGCCTATGCCGTGCAGGGCAAGTTCGACGAGGCGATGGTAAATTATCTTGCCTGTTTAAAAATCAAACCGGACGACTCGCAAGCACACAATAATCTGGCAAATGTCCTGACGCAGAAAAACCGGACGGGTGAAGCGATGGAACATTATCTGACCTCGCTAAAGCTGAATCAGAAGAATCCTGAAGCCCATTTCAATCTCGGCCTTTTACTCCTACGGCAAAGCCGGCGCGAAGAAGCATTGGCGCAATTCCAGGAAGCATTGCGGGAGAAACCCGACTACATCGAAGCGAAACGCCAAATCAGTGAACTGACGGCGACGGCAAAATGAGCAAGAATAACCGGAAAGGATTGTTTGCCACCGTTGTAATTCTTCTCAAAAGGCCCATCACTTCACGTCTTTGCCGACGCATTCGTGATCTTCCTTGAAACAGAAGGAACTTATTGAGGCCATCTCAACCGGTAGAACGCAGCGGAAGGCGGTTCGCCCAGGTCCTGGAAATCATCGACGTAATCAAACAATCCATTTGCTGGTGCCACGTTCGTCCAAATCGTCAGCCAAGCCGGCAGATTGGTCGAACGATCCACGTAATAAGTCCATCCGGGAAGGCCAGCGAGATGAAGCGTCACCGAATTGCTGTTTCCGGTTGGCAGGCTGGTAAATCGCCCCGTCGTACTCGGCACGATTTGCACCGTGTTCGTCGCGATGCCGCCGTGTCCGTCGTTGATTGTGTAACTAAACTTATCGGCCACACTCATATCGTTGGAATACAGAAGAAAAGCGTTGCTTTCGACCAACGTTATTCCGTTGGTCGTCACCGAATCGAAATTCGCCAGCGCGATTGAGTCACCGTCCGCATCTGTCGCGTTGCTGGTCAGACTGGCGACCGAAATTTGCAGAACCTGCGTCGGATTGTTCGTCACGATGACTGAGTTGGCAACCGGCCTGCGGTTCACTTTGATTGTGCCATTCGTGGTCAAATGGCCGAGATACCAATTCAATCCGTTAGTCAGAATCGGTAGAGTGTTGGTCACAAACGCGCCAGTATAAGATCCCGAAGTTGCATTGAAATTCGTAAACATTTCGCCACCCGTTAACGTCGCGCCAATGTTGGTGACAACAAGCGCACCCCCATAATTCAATGTGCCGCTGGTCAGAACAATTTTATCCGCCAACGGAGAACCGCCGTTGCGATCGATTTCCACGAAGGTCGTCCCGTTAAACATCGGGACGCTGTTTAATGTCAGCGTCCCAATGGATGCGCCTGGCGAAATCGTGCCGCCGCTTTGAACCGCAATGGCCCCGGAGATGGTGCCGATGCCGCCGAGCGTGCCGCTGTTGACCGTCACAGCTCCAGTCGTGCTGGTGCCATTGAAAACAAGCGATCCGCCGTTCACCACGACTGACCCGACGAGGCTGTTGTTGCCATTCAGGATTTGCGTCGAGGCTCCGTTTTTGGTGAACGTCCCCGTGCCGGTGATAACGCCAGCAAAAGTACTGGTTCCGCTGGCAGCAGTGAGCGTCAGACTGGCGGCTCCCTGTGTGACGGTGCCGGTGGTCTGCCCAGCCGCGCTGGCCAAAGCCGCAACCGAATCACTGATACCGTTCATGTCCAAATTGCCGCCATTATTTACGGTGACGACAGCGGTGCTGGAGAGTCCCGAGGAATGGCCATAGCGCAGAGTACCGCCGTTGATCGTCACGTTACCGGCAAAGGTATTGGCGGCGCCGAGCCGCATCGTTCCCGCTCCCGTCTTGGTGAGCGCGCCGGTGGAAATGGGAACGTCAATGGAGAGGTCAACGTCATTCGTGCCGTTGCCGACATTGAACGAGCGAGTTGCACCACCGAGGTCGATCAGACCGGAGCTTCCCGTGCCTGTTCCGTTGGCAATGATCGCGGTTACATCGGAACGCGCGTTTAAATTTACGTCTCCACTCAAAAGAATTTTCGCGGGCACTGTGCTGTGAGGCATGAGTTTGATGGTGTCGAAAGTGACCGTGCCACCGCCGAGCGTGAAGGTGCGCGTGGCATCCACTTGGAGCGTGTGAAGGCTAAGGCTGCCACTGCCGCTGAGAGTGACCGGGCCGGAGAATTGAGCGGAATTGGTCGTTGAATCCGATGAGGGAACGTAATTGATGTTCAGCGAACCACCAGTGATGTTCAATGTTTCGCGCATGTAAAGTTTGCGGATGTTGTGTGTACCGGATGAGAGAGTGACGAGGATGTTGGCGCTCGGACGTTCAAGAATTACCGTGTCGTGCTGACCGGAGGTTACGCCGGAACCAGCCGCTCCTGGCAGACGCGCGATGGGCAGCGTCTGTGTGCCAATCGGCGTTAATTGCCCAGCCCCGGTGACGGGTGCTGCCGGTATTTGCCCGCTGTTCCAGTTCGTGAGAGCGCTCCAATCTCCGCTGCTGTCATTCATCCAAACCGCTGGGACGAGATAGTCTTTCAGAAACTCAATGCCTCCGTTCGCGGCATCCTTGTCAATGTTTCCGCTGTAGCCATTCAGTCCGGGGCCAGTGTTATATTGCCAGAACTTCCACGGCTCCGGGTTCGGGATCGTGGGATAGGATGGGTTCCACACGCCGTAAACATTGGGATACGTCGGCAGCGCCGGTGGCGGCTGGGTGGTTAAAGGATCGCCCGAACTGGGACGCGCGATCCAGAGATTCGGTATCACCGCTGGCACCGTCGAATTCACTTCGCTGTTAACATAACTGCTATTGGCATAAACCATCGCACGAATACCCATCTGCTGGTAAATACGGTCAGAGAAAGCCACTGCCCAAACTGACAATTCGGCGGTAGTGCGCTGGATGGCCCCAGATTCCAGATCCAGCACAGGCAGCAAATAACCTGGCCGCATCCACGCGCCGGCCATCTGAATTAAATGATCGGCTTCATCCGTTCCAGTGCTGGCAACCCCAGCAGTAGTAACACCGTCTGAATTCAACGTATTGGCAAGGATGTCCGCCCGGTCAAAGTGATACGATCCGGCGTATAATCCCGCTGCGGTGGCGCGATTGACGTTCTGTACAAAGTAGGGATCGTCGTATCGCTGAGATAAATTATAAAATGTATTATTTCCCGAAGGGTAACCACCTTGCCGATGATCTTCGCCAGTCGTGCCGCCCCGGCTGGATCGGATGATCACGAAATCCCGGCCATCGCCAAAAACCCCATTGAGCGACTGGTTGGTCGGACGCTTAAAGGTGGCCCAAGTCGTCGTGGAAAGGTTCCCTTGATAAGTCGATACGTCGAGGCCAAGGACTCGCTGAATCTGCGCCGATGCGGGCGACATCGCGCCAAACAGCACCGCCGACAATAGCACAGCAGCGGCATTCTCAGTCCAATGGCTTCTCAAATGTTTCATTTGAGCGAACTATAACCGTTTCCGTAGCAACAAACAAGAAAGGTTTGTTCAAAATCAGTGTTCTTTGCAGCCTTTCCTTGCCTTGAAACATCGCCGACATGAGGTGCATTGGCTTCAGGCAACGTTTGCCCTTGAGCTGTTGCAGATCGTAAACGGTATATTTTTTCGCGGTCGGAGCACAGCGGCGCGAGAATACGAGAACAGCGCGTTGAACTCAACCGCCATCATCCCAGACATCGAACGCTTGGGCGAACAAAGCCCGCGCCCGCTGATTTCCGAATTTCTGGAACGCACCCCCGATTGACCCGCGAATTCTTTGCGACGAATGTCCTGAATCCATCGCTCCATTCGTCGCAATACTGAAAACGAACAAATAAAAATATGAAAACAAACAATACCAATACGATTCGACTTCACCGAGTGCTCCGCGCGACGCCGGAGAGAGTTTATCGCGCGTTCCTTGACCCGGACGCGATGGCCAAGTGGCTTCCACCAAATGGATTCACGTGCAAAGTTCATCACATGGAGGCGAAAGTCAGCGGCACTTTCAAGATGTCGTTCACCAATTTCAGCACACAGAAAAGTCATTCCTTCGGCGGAAAATATCTCGATCTTAAACCGCACGATCTCATTCGCTACGACGACAAATTCGACGATCCAAAACTGCCCGGCGAAATGATCACGACGGTTGTTTTGAAACAAGTCTTTTGCGGAACCGAATTAAACATCACGCAGGAAGGAATTCCCGCAGTCATTCCCGCCGAGGCGTGTTATCTCGGCTGGCAGGAATCGCTGACGCTACTCGCAAAACTGGTCGAGGCAGAAATTCCCGATCAGATGTGATTGGAGAATGGGCAAAGCGGGAGCTTTGCCCTACGCCTCCGCCGCGCGACCGAGTTCAGCGAGCTTGAGGACGGTATTCCAATTTCGTGCTGTATTGGTCACACCTATCCACTTGTCGAATTTTTCCGCCATCTTGCATCTGCCGAAACCGTGCGGCGTGTGCAGGTAGGCAACACCTTCAATCACCTCGATCGCTTCGCCTTTCACGGCGCAGATACGAATGCGTTCAAGGTCTTCTGCCTTCGGCGCGCTTTCGAGCAGAGCAGCATGGACTGTTGTCGGCGCGTTGGCTGCGGCCTTGGCAAAAGGATTGCGCGCGATCAGATCGTCCCACTCGGCCAGCGTCGGCGCGAAGATCGCCTTGTCGAAATCGAACTGCGTGCGGCAAAGCTCCGCGACAGTGGTGATGACTTTCTTCCGGT
>JBDSLX010000115.1:0-5671 GCA_039916145.1 Verrucomicrobiota bacterium
CAAACGGGTTTTCCTCGTTGCCTTGCAGCGCATCCAGACTTTCCGTTTTTCCCGCGCCACGTTTGGCGGCAAATCGTTCTCGCAACCGGCTGACCGCGCGATTGTGCGCGATGCTCGCCGCCAGCGGTTTTAATTCCTCAACCGATTTAAGCTCGCGAACTTTTTCCACCAATTCTTCCAGCGATTCAATCGCCACGTCCTCGATGTCGGCGGGAAGAAACGGTTGCAGTTTCAATTGCGCGACTGCGAAAACGGTTGGCCATAACCAGTGAAACGCCTCGTCCCACGCAGCGGCATCGCCTTGCTGCAACGATTTGAGGGTGGGCGGATTCACGCGGCGAGATTGCCGCAAGCCGCGCCCCAAGACAAGGCGCTGAGTTGGCCGAGAAAGAACGCAGGGAGCGCAAAAAATTTTAAACCGCGAACACGCACATCAGGGGAGTGTACGCCGCTGGCGTGCAGTTTTCGGCGGCCCGCCGAAAACCTCGTTTCACAAACTCGTTCGCGCGGGAAAAAGGAAAAGAGATGTGCAACGAAGGTTTGGGCGAGCCGCCCAAAACGGCACGCGGGCCGCGTGATCTCCCCACTCGCCGAATTCTTCCGCTGCGTTCCTTGCGTTCTTTCGCGGCAAATTCATCCGTGCAATCCGTGTTCAAAAAATAGTTGTAAGAAATATTTCCCCGTTTGCGATGGAGTGAGTGAAGGCGACGATTTCAATATCCTCACGGTTTTCGCCGGACAAACTGTGATGCAGAGTCAACCTGATATAAGCATTACACCACTTCGTATATTACAAGCAAATTAGGAGATGGCTTGGGAACAAAGCCAGAAGCTCGTTTTTGGCCCTCCAAAATTTGCTTGGTTGTCAACTTTGTTCCCAATATGTCCCGTGCAGCTATAGCTTCCGAGTTTCCCTGAGAGGCGGCGATAGAAAACCACTTATAGCCTTCAACAAAACGTTGTTTCACCCCTTCTCCCGCCGTGTACATTTTTCCCAGTCTAAATTGTGCGTGAACAATCCCTCTGTTTGCTGCCTTACGAAACCATTTGACCGCTTCAACATTATCAAGAAGGACACCTCGCCCCGTGGCGTACAAACAGCCAAGTTGGAATGCCGCCAATGGACATGTATTATCAACAGCCGCTTTACGATACCATTTCGCCGCTTCGAGGTAATTTTGCGCTGTCCCTTGTCCATTCTCGTTCATTAGACCAAGCGAATATTGCGCGAGTGCATGTCGTTTTTCCGCAGCTCGCCTGTACCATTTTGCCGTTTCTGAGTAATCTTGCGGAACCCCTCTACCCATTGAATACATTAATCCGAGATTGAACTGAGCTTTGGAATAACCAATGTCGAACCATTTCCACCTGTCTTCGGTGTGAGGAAACCACTTTGCTGATTCTGAATTATCTTCCTTCGATTTGTCCGCGGCTTGTCGATACCACTTCACGGCTTCCGCATCGTCCTGTGGCAGGTCGCGACCAGTCGCGTACATCACGCCAAGTGTAAACGCGGCTCTGACATCTCCTTTATCAGCCATTTTGCGATACAATTTTATCGCTTGCGTGGTATTCTTGCACACTCCTTGGCCGGTTTCGTATATTTCTGCGAGTCTGACTAAAACCCGGGAAGGCACTCCATTTTCACTGGCTTTCCAATACCACTTGAACGCTTCTTCATAGTTTTGCACCACCCCTTCTCCTTTAAAATACAGGTCCGCCAAGGCGCATTGAGACAAGACATTCCCGGACTCGGCCGCTTTACGGTACCATGCCACGGCCTCCACATAATCCTGGGCCACGCCACGGCCATAAGAATACAACCTGCCCAGCGCAGCCTGTGCAAAAGAATCGCCTTGATCTGCATCATGGCGATACCACTTTGCTGCTTCTGCGAAGTCTTGAAGGACACCCCGCCCATCAGCAAACATCGCCCCAAGGTTAAAATAGAGCCGTGAACTTTTTTGGGCTTTTGCCTTGCGATACCAGTTAGCCGCTTCCGTAAAATCTTGGGTTATTCCGACACCGTTCGAGTAAAGCTTTCCAAGTTCGTATTGAGCTAAATCGTGGCCTTGTTCGGCGGCTCTGCGGTACCAGCTAACTGCTTCCACGTAATTTTTTGGTACGCCATGTCCCTTAAAATATAATTGAGCCAGACTATATTGTGCTTCCACTTGATTTTGATCGGCGGCGAGCCGATACCATCTGAACGCCTCGGCGTAATCTTTGCGGGCACCGTGAAAGTAAGTTTGTCCGAGGTGGAATTGTGCATCACGGTTACCCTGAACAGCGACGATTATCTGATACTCGAATTCCGCAGCTTCATGGCCATGATCTGCGGCCTTTTGATACCACTTGGCTGCTTCCGTATCACTTCGCGAAACACCACGGCCATTTGCATACATTTGACCAAGGACGAATTCTGCATCCATGTATCCTTGGGTAGCCGCCTTACGAAACCATCGCACCGCCTCCGCATAGTCTTTTTGGATGCCGCGTCCCTCTGAGTACATTTTTCCGAATCTGTACTGCGAACTGGCATCTCCGCTTTCCGCAGAAAATTTGGTCTTTTCAAATTCAGACAGAGGTCGTGACCGGTTTTTTGGCTTTGATGGAGCACCCGGTCTATAGGGATGGGCTGCCGTTTTCTGTGAATATTCTCCAGCTAGGTATGATTCGATCAACGCATAGGCTTGATTGATCCTTTTTGCCTTTTCTGTAGCCTCAGACATCCGTTCGGGATGAGCGTGAAATCGGTCTGGGTGCCACCTGTGCATAAGTTGGCGATAAGCTTTCTTGATTGTTTCAAGCGAGGCTCCGTTGCGAGTTTCGAGGATGCTATAGCTCTCTAATATCTCGGCAGTCATGGCAGCGAACTATTGAAAGGATTCGAAAAGGAATCAATCAAGAGTATGGGTAATTATTAACTGGAGAAAAGCGTGATTGGAATAACTTTTCAAATACGCTCGCCAAGCCACGGTTCTTCGCAGGGTTTTTTGCATATTGATTTTCGACGAAGAAACGTTTTTTCGGACGAACATTTTCGCTGCGCGTCCGGTGGTTTCGCCAGTTGCCATGCATGTCGGAATCAGGCGGATTTCCCAACTATGGAACCTCTGGAAAGCGCCGGTTTGCCATCCGCGTTGGGCGGATGATGCGCGCTCATACGTCGATTAGCACGTAATGTCATTTTGATTGCGGTCATTTGGGGTTCGTGTTGGATTTTTCATCCGGCAAATTGAACCAGGCTTCCAGCGCGTCTGTTGGCGTATGTTCAATCGTTTCATCGCAGATCAACCCAATAATGCACTCGATTGTCATTTCCCGAACAAAAGCTAAGTCAACATCTGGAATTTCCGTCTTTCCGGAATGCACTAATGCACATCGCAATTTGTGAAGGCGATCAATAATCTCGAAGCCTTTCGATCTGTCCTCTTGTGAAATCTGTAAAATTTTAAAAATTCGTTTACTAAGAATTTTAGCAAATTCGCGAGACTCCCATTTCCCAAAAAGCAACGACTCCAATGCAATAAAATAGAGAAGGTAACGATTCTCTCGCGTTTCAGAAGCGGCAGCTTTCCCAGCCCACTTCATTGATTTCACGAGTCTTTCTGCGTATTTCGTTTTTCTGCTGAACAGGTCACTCGCTTTCCGAAATGCGGTCAAGATTTCCGGATTATGACCGCAATGAAAAGTAAGGGGATCGAAGGCATCACAATTTCTTAAAAATTGTTGACTGACATGAGGGTTATGGCCGTCAGCAGCGATGGCGAACTGCAAGTATTCGAAACGGTTCCAACTCTCATGAATCGACACTACGGGTAATCGATCAGGCAGTGAAACAATCTCTGCAAAAAAATTAAGAACATCAAAAGTTTTTTGAAATTCAACTTTTGCCCTCCTCTTCGCCGCAATGAAATCCACTGCTCTCACCGAAATCTGGCCCATCACTATCTTCGATATGCTCTTCTTCCATTTCGACACTTCGGGTTGCAACTTCTGCGCCGCTGGATGGTCGCCAACGCAAAAGAAAACGTTCCCAAAGGTGAAGCCTTCATCGGAAACCGTGAGGTGATCCACCAACTGCCATACTTCCCAATCTTTTTCAGGCCGAGCCAAATTTTTTCTAAGGTCATTGATGGCGACTTCAATTCGACACTCCAAATCCGATCCGATGCCCTTTGTCTTGTCATGCACAGCATTCAACATGCACTCCTGAATCATTGTATCTGTAGCAGCGCGACTCAAATGGCTAGGTGAGCCATCATCGTCTGTAGAAAGCAAATCTAGAATTTCGAAATATTTAGATGTCTGACTCTTGTTTAAGGAAATCCCTCCCTTTCCGATCTGAAAGAAGAATTTTTTCTCATCCAGAATATCGTGTTTGGGACGAGCGCAAGATTTGATCAAATGGCCAAGGTTCTTCAATCCAGTTTCCTGGTCGTCTGGAGGTTTTGGCATATAATGAGCATGGTTATTCGTAGGGAATGTTTCAAGTTCAAGCTCCTTCAAACGTTTCGCACCGAGCCGGTTCACTTCAAAATCGAGTTTCTAAGGCCGCGTTTGTTTTTGCCGCCCCCTTTGCAACGCTTGAGCGAATTGGTTTATGCGCCGCTCGCCAAATATCTGACGAATGTTTCGCATCTGATTATTTGTCCCGATGGCCAGTTGAGCCGCTTGCCATTCGAGATGCTTCCTGTTGGCAACAAGTTTTTGCTGGAAGAAAAAACTATCAGCTACGTCACGAGCGGGCGGGAGATTGTTCGCTTGGCAAATCAGGCGAGTTCAAAGTCTAAAGTTCAAGGTTCAAAGTCGCTCGTGATGGGCAACCCGGATTTCGATTTGGATTTGCCAACGCAACGTAGCAGCCGACGTGAGGAGGCTCTGACTAATAGAAACGAAATCAAGGTGAGCCTCCTCACGTCGGCTGCCACGAAGTTTTTGAGCCGTTCTTTTCGTGGGTTCAAGTTTACGCCGTTGCCGAGCGCGGCGGAGGAAGCGCGTTTGATCGCGAAGTTGCTGGGCGACGACGCTGTTTTGAAACTCGGTGCCGATGCGCGCGAGGCGAAATTGAAAGCGGTGGTTTCGCCGCGCGTTTTGCATTTGGCCACGCATGGATTTTTTCTGAGCGATC
This sequence comes from Verrucomicrobiota bacterium, assembly GCA_039916145.1. Lineage (GTDB taxonomy): Bacteria > Verrucomicrobiota > Verrucomicrobiia > Limisphaerales > CANJXF01 > CANJXF01. The sequence goes on from JBDSLX010000115.1 coordinate 5,135, forward strand.
AGGAGTTTAAACATACGAATTCGTTATCTTCCGTTGGGAGTTCCGCGTTTACGCGGCCTAGACCGCCTGAAGGCGGAACTCCAAACGATTGGGAAAATCCGCTGATGCGTTGCGGGATCGCGCTGGCCGGAGCGAATCACGCGCGGCAAATCACCAATGCCATCGCCGAGGACGGCGTGCTCACCGGATTAGAGGCGTCGCTGCTCAATTTGCAAGGAACGGAATTGGTGATCTTGAGCGCGTGCGACTCCGGTTCGGGCGAGGTGAAGATTGGCGAAGGCGTGATGTCGTTGCGCCGCGCGTTCAGGATTGCGGGAGCGGAGACGGTGCTGGCCAGCCATTGGAAAGTGAGCGACAAAGCCACCAGCGGATTGATGACGGAATTCATGCGTCGCTGGCGTTCAGGCGAGCCGCGCGCGAAAGCGTGGCGAGAAGCGCAGTTGTCGCTGTTGCGCTCGAAGGAATTTTCCAATCCCTACTTTTGGGCAGCGTTCACGCTGACGGGACAGTGGAAGAATTAATTTTTAACCCGCGCTC
>JBDSLX010000116.1:0-6257 GCA_039916145.1 Verrucomicrobiota bacterium
GGACAGAACCGACCGAATTCCAGTTCGTTGTTGTACAATTGTCGTTCGATTCGTTCGTGAAACTTAACGTCTTCACGTAGCCGCTGTCCGTGACGAAATCCGCCGCGTTGGTGATGAGCAATGGCGCGCCCTGATTTGTGCTGGCCGCGCCGAAGCGGAGATGCCCGTGGTCTTGCGCGAACGAGGAATGAATTGCGAACGAGTTGAGGATAATAATTAAACTGAACAGAATTTTTTCCATAAGAGAAAGGTCAAGGATGTCCCGCCGGATTCCTGATCCAGTCGCCCTCTCCGTGACGATGGTTCCGTAACGCATCAGGTAAAAAACTCGATGGCGTCGAGGAAACAATTCTGCGCAGTGTGTTTGAAAGAATTGAAAAGCTCCGGTCGCTCGTTGATCGGGAACGCCCGATTAACTGGGGATGGCAGGCGTGATCGCTTATTTCTCGAAAACTCAGGCGCGGCAAAATAAATTCAAAGCGAATGCAAACCAAGGCAGCAGAGCAGTTGATTTCAGAAAATGGGCGCAGATCAATCGACGCGCTGCTTAAGCCGCTTTTGCATGCGGCTGGGGTGAAGGCAGAATTGTTGCGCCCGTTTGAAGTTCGTGGAGAAAAATATTTCCTCCCGCGATTTTCGTTTCGCGGGCCGAACAGCGCAGACCCAATTCGCATTGGAATTTTTGCGGCGATTCACGGAGATGAACCTGCTGGCGCGCTCGCAACCGTGCAGTTTCTTTTGGATTTAGTGGCCGAACCCGCGTTGGCGGAGGATTACCAGATTCACGCTTATCCGATCTGTAATCCTACTGGATTCGAGGACAACACACGCTGCTCTCGAAACGGGCGCGATTTGAATCGCGAGTTCTGGAAAGATTCTTCTGAAATTGAAGTGCAAATCATGGAGAACGAATTACGCACGCAACATTTTCACGGATTGATTCAACTTCACGCTGACGACACGAGCGACGGTATTTACGGTTTTGTGCGCGGCGCAACTTTGACGGAAAATCTGCTGCGGCCTGCCCTGCGCGAAGCAGGAAAAATCTTGCCACGAAATAATAGCGCGCTCATCGACGGCTTTGCCGCAAAGGATGGAATGATTTACGATGTTTACGAAGGTGTTTTGGCCGCGCCAAAAGAGGTCGAGCCTGTGCCATTTGAAATTATTTTTGAGACGCCGCACTCCGCGCCGATTGATTTGCAAGTAGCCGCCCTTCAAGCTGCCATGCGCACGATTTTGAAAGAGTATCGCGCGATGATTTCGTTCGCGCAGAATATTTAAGGAAGCTACTCGACCAGTTTTCCAGGTTCGCGCGCGCCTGCGCCTTTTTGATTTTTAAGCGAATCACCCAGATCTTCGCGTGCCTGCTCGGCGAGAGCGGACAAATTTTTTACAACGTCGGGAAATTGGCTGATGACGTTCTTGTTTTCGCCAATGTCCTGAGAGAGATCGTAAAGTTCAGGCTGCGTGATTTTGTTTTCTGTATATTTCGCGGGAATGCCGTCTTTGCCGCCGGGCTTTCCGCCGAGCGTGCGAGAAGTGTGGGGCAAGATTAGTTTCCAATGGCCGTCGCCGCTCGTGACAGATTGAAGTGCGTTGTGGTCATACCAAAAGAAATAAGCATCGTGTGGATTCTTTGCGCCTTTCTCGCCTGCCATTAACGGCCACACATCCAGCCCGTCGATTTTGTGTTTTGGCAATTCGGCGCCGGTCAACTTTGCAATCGTGGGAAGCAGATCAATGGTCATCAGCATCGAATTATTCACGCTGCCTTTGGGAATTTTATCGGGCCAGCGCATGATGCAAGGTTCGCGTGTGCCACCTTCCCAAACCGTGCCTTTTCCCTCGCGCAACGGCCCGGCCGAACCGGCGTGATTGCCGTAACTGAGCCAAGGGCCGTTGTCCGATGTGAAGATGACAAGCGTGTTTTCTTCGAGACCATTTTTATTTAATGCTTTGAGAACTTCGCCGACCGACCAATCAATTTCCATAATCACGTCGCCGTAGAGACCTTGCTTGGATTTGCCTTTGAATTTACGGCTGACATGAAGCGGCACGTGCGGCATCGAGTGCGCGAGATAAAAAAAGAAGGGGCGATCTTTATTTCGCTCGATAAATTTCACGGCGCGTTCGGTGTATTGCGTCGTAAGTTGTTCCTGATCTTCGTGACCAAGGCCGATTTTCACCGGCTTGGCTCCTTCGATCAGTGGTAGCGGAGGATAAACGCCTTTTTTGGCTTCAGGATGATTTGGCCACATGTCGTTCGAGTAAGGCAAACCAAAATATTCGTCGAAGCCATTGTGCTTGGGTAAAAATTGAGGGTGATGACCCAGATGCCATTTGCCCGCCATGCCGGTTGCGTAGCCCTTCTGTTTGAGCAGCTCGGCAATCGTCATTTCGTTTTCGTTAATTCCGTGACGCGCTCCCGGCCCAAGCGCGCCGTGAATGCCAATGCGATTTGGATAACAGCCAGTCAACAGCGCGGCGCGTGACGCGGAACAAACCGGCTGCGCGACATGAAAATTGCTGAACTTGCAACCCTCTTTGGCAAGGCGATCAAGATTCGGAGTCTTAAAATCTTTCGCGCCGAAAACTCCAACGTCGGCGTAGCCCTGGTCGTCCGTAAAAATAATTACGATGTTCGGCAAGCGAGAAACTGCTTTCAACGCCAGCGGGAAAATCATCAACGAAAGAAGTAAACAAAAACATCGGATCATTTTCATGGGCGACGAGATTAACCAATGAATTGCCTGACGTGCCAGCGCCGACTTAAACTGCGCGGAGTGCCGACTTCAAAACAGAGTAATTCCAAGACGCGGTTGCGGTTGAGAGTCACCGCCACGGCGGAAACAATTCTCCGCTCCGGTCATCCGTGGCTTTTCGCCGAAAGTATTCGCGAGCAGAATCGAGCAGGAAACCTTGGCGAGCTCGCAGTGATTTATGATCGCAATGACGCGTTTCTCGCGATTGGCTTGTTCGATCCCGACTCACCCTTGCGCGTCCGTATTTTGCATTCGGGCAAACCGCAGACGATCGATGCGGCGTGGTGGCAAAAACATCTCTCTGAAACAATTCATCGTCGCGATGGATTATTCGATGAAGAGACAACTGGATTTCGCTGGATCAACGGCGAGAGCGACGGCTGGCCCGGACTGGTCCTAGATCGATATTGCCGGAGTTTAGTTTTGAAACTTTACACCGCTGCATGGCTGCCTCGTTTGGACGAGATTGTCGCGCTCATTACCGAGTTTTTACCAAACGAAAGATTGGTTCTGCGTCTCAGTCGAAATATCCAACGCATCGCGCAAAGCGAATTTAAGTTTTCCGACGGAGAAATTCTTCACGGATCGCCGCTCGACGCGCCGGTGGTTTTTCTCGAAAGCGGTTTGTGTTTTGAGGCGGATGTTTTGCGCGGGCAGAAGACTGGTTTTTTTCTCGATCAACGAGAAAATCGGAGGCACGTCGAGTCACTGGCTCGCAATCGAGACATATTAAATGCGTTCAGTTTTTCCGGTGGCTTCTCGCTTTACGCCGCGCGAGGCGGCGCGCGTTCCGTGACCGATCTTGATATCAGCGCCCACGCATTGGAAAGCGCGCGACGCAATTTTGCTTTGAACCAATCCAATCCGGCGATCGCAAGTTGCCTCCACAACACGATTCAAGCCGATGCTTTCGAATGGCTCGCCGCCAATGCCGGAAAAAAATTTGATCTCGTTGTTCTCGATCCGCCGTCACTTGCGAAGCGAGAAATGGAAAGGACGGGAGCCATTCAAGCTTACGGAAAACTGGCTCGCCACGGCATCGCTCACCTTAGGCCGGGCGGGATTTTAATTGCGGCCTCCTGTTCGGCTCATGTTTCGGGCGAGGAATTTTTCAAAATGCTCCGCGAGATTGCGCGTAACTCAGGCCGAGAGTTTGAAGAGATGCGAACGACGGGGCACGCCGCCGATCATCCGGCGACTTTTCCTGAATCGCATTATTTGAAAAGCATTTATTTACGATTTTAGCGGGCAGGGGAGTGGGAGAAACCTCGCTGCGTTTGCTCAAAGACGGCGCGGCGAGACCAATTCCCGACTCAACGATGCTACATGTGACGAGTCATCGCATTTGTCGCTTCAAGCGTTTGGGCTTAACCTTGGCCGGAAGCGAAAATTCAGCCAGCAGAGCGACACGGGGTTTTCTTTGTTTCCAATAGACTTTCAAAAAAGAAGAGCCAGAGCTTCCGACGGGCCGATTCATCAGCCCAAAACCGGTTTATAACTTTTTTGAGAATGTGCTTTCGTATCAAAAAAAAATTTGGTACGTTGGCGCCCTGAAAACACTTGCTCGCAGTCGAACTCCTCTCGAATTACAAACCGGCCAGGTCTGGGAACTGGAAAATTCCAACCTTCACATTGGCTTGATCGGCAAGACGCTGGTGCATTACAAGCATTTCAAAGAGAACGCCAAGCGCGCGCCCATTTCTCTCATCGCCAAAAAGGGGCTGGAGAAATATCTCAAAGAAAACAAAGCCACCTTGCTTCAGAAATAATTTTCTGGCGGCGATCAGGGCAGAGCAATGAAGGCATTGCCCCTCTCAAATCCCGACGAAGCACTTGTTCCAAGCAGCCTTTGTGCTACCTTCCGCGCCCTTGTGGATATCACAAAAGAAATTCAAAAGCGGCGCACCTTCGCCATCATTTCGCATCCGGATGCGGGCAAAACGACGCTGACGGAGAAGCTGTTGCTCTACGGCGGCGCGGTGCAACTCGCCGGTTCTGTCACCGCGCGAAAACATCAGCGCGCCACGACTTCCGATTGGATGGAACTGGAACGCAAGCGCGGCATTTCCATCAGCTCCACCGTGCTGCAATTTGATTACGACGGCTATCGCATTAACCTGCTCGACACGCCTGGTCACAAAGATTTTTCCGAAGATACTTATCGCGTGCTGACGGCGGTGGATGCAGTCGTGATGGTAATTGACGCGGGTAAAGGTATCGAAGCGCAAACGCTGAAACTTTTTGAGGTTTGTCGTCAGCGCGGCGTTCCCATTTTTACTTTCATGAACAAATGCGATCGGCCCATGAAAGATCCGCTTTCGTTGCTGGACGAACTGGAGCGCGTGCTCGGCATCGGTGCGTTTCCGGTGAATTGGCCAATTGGAACCGGCTTTGAATTTCAAGGCGTCTATGACCGGCTCACGAAACAATTTCATTTGTTCGAGCGAACCGTGGGCGGCAAGTATCGAGCACCGGTCGAAGTCGCCGGATTAAACGATCCCATCATTCGCGAACGGCTGGACGAAGAAACCTTCCGCAAAGTTTCCGAAGAACTCGAAATGCTCGAAGGCGCAGGCGAAACTTTTGACGAAGCCGATGTCCTCGCAGGCAAAACGACACCGGTTTTTTTTGGCAGTGGCGTCAATAACTTCGGCGTCCAACTTCTCCTTGATGGTTTTCTCAAACATTCGCCTCCGCCGAAACCGCGTGTCATGGCTGGAACAGAAATTTCGCCGGAAAATCCCGCTTTCTCAGGATTCATTTTCAAAATTCAGGCGAACATGGACCCTCGACACCGCGACCGCATTGCTTTTGTCCGCGTTTGCTCCGGCAAATTCGAGCGCGACATGACCGTGACTCATTCGCGTTCGGAAAAAAAAGTGCGACTCTCCAGTTCCCACAAACTTTTCGGTAACGAACGCGAAACAGTGAACGAAGCATTTCCCGGCGACATCATCGGACTGGTCGGCCACGACGGTTTTGGAATTGGCGACACGCTGACGACAGACGCCAGCATCAGCTACAAAGAAATCCCGCGCTTCACGCCTGAGGCGTTCGCGTATTTGCACAATCCCAACACTGCGAAGTACAAACAATTTCGTCAGGGCCTCGATCAATTGTTGCAGGAAGGCGTTATTCAAGTTTTGAATTTGCGCAACGCAGCCGTCAAAGTTCCTTTGCTCGCCGCAGTTGGTCCATTGCAATTTGAGGTCGTGCAATTCCGTCTCGAAAGCGAATATGGCGCGGCCTCGCGTCTGGAATCCGCGCCGTGGACAGTGGTGCGCTGGTTGCCGCCAGAGTTAAAGGAATGGGACCTCGAGGCGCTTTCGTTGCCAACTGGTTCGCGCCTTGCCTATGACATGGGTCAGAATCCCGTTGTGCTTTTTGCGAATGAGTGGTCGGCAAATTATTTCGCGCAGACTAACGCAAAAATCCCGCTGTCCAGTCTGCCTGTGCAGACAATTAAAGAATGAGAAAGCGGAAGAATTCCTA
>JBDSLX010000117.1:0-5633 GCA_039916145.1 Verrucomicrobiota bacterium
TGCCAACTCCGCCGCCATTCACCGAGAAACCTCCAGTTAAACCCACGTTGCCGCCAGAGTTGTCGGAACCGTTTCAGCCAACAGCGCCTGCTCCAATCTCAAAGCCTCCGGTGGCTGCGCCAAGACCAGCGATTACCCTTAAGGAAGCTGAAGAACGTCGTCGGAAAATGATCGAGAGTAAAATTGCGGCCGTCGAGACGCGCCAGCCGAAAACCGACGAAGCGCAAGCCGAGAAAGATGCGGAGTTGGCAAGGTTGCGCAAACGCCTGGCTGAAATGGAAGGGCCGAAAAAACCAGCGGGCAGCACTCAGCCAAAAACTCCCGTCGCGACTGAACCGGCGCAACCTTCGCCGCAGGCAGCGGAGACAACCGAGCGCGCTGGCCAGAATATTTCTCAGGCAATGCAGCGCCGTGCGGCAGTCGAGCAACAAACGGCTAGGCAAATTGAAGACGCAGGCGCAGCGATTGCAGCAGCATTGGGCGAGAGCAATAAGCCCATACTTAATGCGTTTAAAACGATTGCTGATCAGACGGCACACGAGAATCGGAATCTTTGGGCAGCACTTGACCAAGTGCGCTCACAGGTAGCAGCGCGGCGCGTTTAATCAATGAAGCGACGAATTTTAGAACCATTTAGCGAGTCGTTCAGCAGCTCTTAAAAGCTCTTTAAATATAGTTTTTGAAAATACCCGCTTCCAAAGCGGGCGCTTTAGTTTACACTTCTATTTCGGACATGGGACAACCCGTTTCGCGAATTTTTATCAGCGCCCTTACACATTTCTTTCGCGAACCGCGCGGTTTCACCGTGCCTGGTCTTTCCATGCAAAGAATTCCTCGTTTTGCATTCATCATTCTATTTTTAGTCGGAGTTTTTCATTCACCGCGTGCTTTCGCAGAAAAGCCAGGTTTCTTTTTTTACGACGAGGCTGATGAAACAATTCCGGTAACTTTGTTGGAGAATCCTCTTTCCTACGATGCAGGGATAGCCGCAGCGAGCAACGGCCTTTGGGTTGCCTGGTTGGAATTTCAACCCGGCAAAGGAGATCAACTCTGGTTCGGTTTGCGTGGAACAAACGGATGGATTCATAAAACGCAGTTCACAAAAAATGCCGGTGATTACGCCAATCCGACACCCACAATTGATGCGCAAGGAAAACTTTGGTTGAGTTACGAAGGCGCAGGAACTAACGGCCAATGGGATATTTTTCTGCAAACAGCCCAGGAATCTCAACCCACTTTTCCGGTCGGGATAAACAATAATCGCGGGCCAAACATTAATCATCGCGTCGTAGCGGATCCAAAAATTGGGCTATGGGTAACCTGGCAAGGCGGTGCTTTGGAGCAGCGATTTGGAATTTTTACGTGCCGAGTCCGCCTAAATGATTATCCTGAAACACTGTTTGGGTTCAGTGGGTGGAATCCTTCTTCTGCGGTGACAACAAATGGAAATCTATGTTCGGTTTGGGATTGTTTTGACGGCGATAGTTACAACGTTTATTTCGAGACCATCACCACGGAGCCAAATCCAAAAGATAAATCACCGTTGCAGGGGCTTCCTTTCTGGAGAAAGCGTTTTTACACAATCGCCTCCAGCCGCGCGTTCGAAGCTCACGCGCAAATCGCTTCCGGAAAAGATGGGAAACTTTGGGTGGCTTGGGAGGAAGATGGCGAAAATTGGGGGCAACATTATCTTGCGCGAACTCCGGGCGACAAAAAATCCACGCGCATGACGGACAATGTCGGTCCCCTGCACCGCTTTCGTAAATTGCATTTCGCGCAACTCGACGAGAAAAACGAAAAGCTCATCGAGTATCAGAGCCCACAACTATCATTCGATCTGGCAAACCGTCGCGCCGATGCGCCGTTTGGCTTGAAAAATTTCGGCGCGTTTTACGAAAAGACGCAACTCGTTGTCGATGGTCAAGATCGTCCATGGATTGTTTATCGACATTTTTATGTGCCGTTGGTCGGCATCGTTCCCGAAACTCACAAGCAAGATAACGCGCGCATTTACGCCCGCTGCCTTTTGCCGGGTGGTTGGTCAAAACTTTATTCGTTCAGCGAAGGACAAGGTGACGGAATGCAACGGATTTCCGTCAGTCCAAAAGCGGACGGAATTAATCTGGCATGGACAACGGGACGCACAGATCGGCGCAATCCAAAGTCCCAAAACGGAGGTGTGGCGCTTGCAGAAATTTCGTTGAAAGATTTAAAAGTAAAAATTCCAGCAAAGTCCGAAAGCGTTTCGCTGAGTACAAATAAAAGTGCTGCTGTCCTTCTGAAAAAACGCAACCGCCCGTCGGCCGAGGTTGCTGGAAAACGCTACGAACTTTTTTACGGCGATCTCCATCGGCATACGGACATTTCACTTTGCTTTTCCCCGAGTGACGGAACCATTGACGACGCTTATCGTTACGCCATTGATGCTGCGCCGCTCGATTTTCTCGGCATCACCGACCACACCCACGATCTGGCAATGGGCGATCCGCTTAGTTTGATTTGGTGGCGCAGTCGCAAGGAAGTAAATCGCCATGCCCTCGGCCAAAAATTTATTCCGTTCTATTCCTATGAGCGGAGCCGCGGCGACACCGACCATAACGTCATTTCATTGCGCGACGATTTGCTACGTCCGCACACCTATCCCCTCACCCAATTTTGGGATGAGTTGGACACAAACACATTCACGATTCCGCACCAGCCATTTAATTCAATTTTGTGGAATTACAAAGACAATGCGCGCCGCCCACTTCTGGAGATTTATCAAGGCTTCCGCCACGACGCCAAGGAAGATGCCGCGAATGAAGGATTGATGCGCGGGCATGAATTCGGGTTCATCGCCAGCAGCGATCATCTTTCAACCGGCGCAAGTTTTGCCTGTGTCTGGACAGATAATTTTTCTCGTGAAGGGATTTTTCGCGCAATGCAAGCGCGGCGAACTTTTGGGGCAACGGCGAAAATTATTTTAAAAGTCACGTGTGGCGAGCATTGGATGGGCGAAAAGTTTTCGACCAAAGAGATGCCGCCAATTAACATTGAGGTTGAGGGAAGCGATAAAATTGCCTCGGTTGAAATTTTTGTGAATGGGAAAAGCGAAAAGTCGTTTCCCGGAAAATTCTCCAAAGAAAAATTTGTCTTCACTTCAGAAAAACTGAAACGCGGTCAGCACATTTTCTACATTCGAGTCAGGCAGAGCGATGGGAACCTAGCTTGGTCATCTCCGATTTGGGTGAATATTCAACCATAATTCGCCGTAATCTTTGCAGGTCAGGGTGAGAATCTGAACGTCGAATTGCTTTGTTTTCAATTCATCTGATTTTGTCCGCAACCAATTTTACAGTGGCCGAATCCAGATATTGCGGTACCTCACCGGGTTTTTGTGGTCTTGCAATTGCAACGGCTGTTTAATCGGATGCGGTTCGTATTTTGGTGCTCCAACGTGCGAGGTCGTTCCTAGAATTTCCACATTATCCTGAATCAACACCCCATTGTGAAGCACCGTAACTCGTCCCGGCGAAATTAATTTGCCATCCCCGGCAAATCGAGGCGCATGGAAAATGATGTCATAGGTCTGCCACTGGCCCGGTCTCCGCGCCGCATTGACCAGTGGCGCATGTTGTTTGTAAAGCGACCCGGCTTGTCCGTGAAAATAGGTTTTATTTTCGTAGGAATCCAGCACTTGAATTTCGTAACGACCCTGAAAATAAATGCCGCTGTTTCCCCTGCCCTGCCCTTCGCCTTCCACGTCGATCGGCGACGCCCATTCAACATGTAGCTGGCAGTCGCCGAATCCCTCTTTCGTCCTGATGCTGCCGGTTCCATTGACCGTCATCGCGCCATCTTTAATTTTCCACTTGGCCTCGCCACTTTCTGCACTTTCCCACTTTGAAATACTTTTTCCGTCGAATAAAATAATTGCATCGGACGGTGGCGGGCCGGGGTTGATGATTTTAGGTTCAACAGTTGGTTCGGGCACCTCTGCTGCAACCGCATGGAGTGTGAAAAAACAAATCGCAAAGACAAGCGAAGAAGGTAAAAGCATGGCGTTGTTCATATAATTGCGGCCCATTGAAAACACTTGGACAAAATTGGCAACGGAAAACACATTATTTCTTATAGCTGCGCCGTAAAATCGTATCATGTTGCGTCAGCTCAGGGTTCGGACTTGGAAAATCCAGATTGTAATTTAACCCGCGGCTCTCGGATCGTTGCAGCGCGGAGCGGATAATAAGTTCGGCAACAATTGCGATATTCCGCAGTTCCAGCAAATCGCTGGACACGATAAAGTCCCAATAATATTCCTGAATTTCCTCCTGCAAATTCGCGATGCGTTTGGCCGCGCGTTGCAAACGTTTATTGGTGCGCACAATACCGACGTAATCCCACATCATCCGTCGAATTTCATCCCAGTTGTGCGAGACGACCACAAGTTCATCAGGGTTATGCGCCTGACCCGATTGCCATGCGGGAATTTTTAAATCGTTGTGAGATGGATGATTGGAAATTATCTTTTGCGATGCACGATGCGCGCAAATCAGCGCCTCCAAAAGTGAGTTGCTAGCCAGACGATTTGCCCCGTGCAATCCCGTGCAGGCGACTTCGCCCACCGCAAACAGCCCGCCGATTTCGGTCTCACCGTCGATGTTCGTCAACACGCCGCCGCACTGATAATGCGCCGCAGGCACGACTGGGATTGCCTGTTTGGCGATGTCGATTCCGTAATGCAAACAGGTCTCATAAATATTTGGAAAGCGTTCAATGATAAATTTTGCGGGTTTGTGCGTGATGTCGAGGCAAACATTTTCCGCGCCGCTGCGTTTCATTTCGCTGTCGATGGCGCGCGCGACAATATCCCGCGGCGCGAGTGATTTGAGAGGATGATATTTGTCCATGAATTCAACGCCGTTGAAATCCTTCAACACTCCGCCTTCGCCGCGAACTGCTTCGCTGATGAGAAACGATTTTGCCTTCGGATGATAAAGGCACGTCGGATGGAATTGGATGAACTCCATGTTCGCAATCGCCGCGCCCGCGCGATAGGCCATCGCCACACCGTCGCCGGTTGCGATGTCGGGATTGGTCGTATAAAGATAAACTTTTCCGCAACCCCCCGTCGCGAGGAGAATTGTCTTCGCAGCGAACGTTTCCACTTTGCCAGTTACATTGTCCAAAACGTAAGCGCCAAGACAACGGTTTTCCCCGACGTATCCCAACTTTTGGCTCGTAATGAGATCAATCGCAAAATGATTTTCGAAAACTTCGATGTTCGGCTGCGCGGCGATGGCGGCGAGCAATGCTTTTTCAATTTCGCGGCCCGTCACATCTTTCGCATGGAGAATCCGTCGCTTGGAATGTCCCCCTTCCCGGCCCAAGTCCAATTCCTTCGCGCCGCCGGATTGCGGAATTTCGCGTTCGGAAAATTTCATTCCCAACTCGATCAACTCCTGAATGCGCTCTGGTCCTTCTTCGACAATGGTGCGAACAATATTTTCTTTGCAGAGTCCCGCACCGGCTTCGAGCGTGTCGCGAATGTGCGCCTCAAAAGAATCTTCCTTGCTCGTTACCGCCGCGATTCCACCCTGGGCATAATTCGTGTTCGATTCCGCACGCGATTTTTTTGTGACAATGGCAACGCG
>JBDSLX010000118.1:0-3047 GCA_039916145.1 Verrucomicrobiota bacterium
GTCACTTACGCCCAATGCACGGTTGGCAATCACATCTATTACGCTCGCTATCTGGATTTGCTGGAAGCGGCGCGCGGAGAATTTTTTCGCGAACTTGGAATTCCGTTTTCCCAGTTGCAGAACGAAGACACCATTTTTCCCGTGATCGAATCGCACCTTCGCTACAAAGCTCCGGCGCGTTACGACGATTTGCTCACCATCGAAATCTGGCTCGCGAAATTACAAGGCGTGCGGCTCAACTTTGCTTATCGCATTCTCAACCAGAACAACACTTTGATTCTCGAAGGAGAAACGTTGCACGTCTGCGCCGGGCTGAACGAAAAACCAAAACGTTTGCCGGAAAACTTGCTGGAATTGCTCACGCCATATTTGCGCGATGAGAATCGCGAATTTTAAAAGCACTCCCACGCGATAACGATCTGAGGAAGATCTATCGCAAAACTTGCGCCCGTTCTCTCGCCAATTTCGGAACTCGACAAAATAAGTCAAAAGGTTAACAACGGTCGGCATCATTGAAGTCGCGCTTGAATTGCAAAAGCGTCTCGGTATTTCAGCGACTCATTAGAAGCCACCAAAAATAAAAAATGAAATCTGTCGAATGCCTGAAGTGCGGCGCAAAATTGCCAGCGACATTTGATGCTTGTCCCGAATGCGGTTGTCGCACCGGCTCGCGCTACGAAGGGCTGCGCAGTCTGGTTGATATTTTGTTGCTGCTGGAACTGCTCGGAATTATTTTCTGGGCGATTGATGTTTCTTACTTTGAAATATTTCGCCATGCGCCGTGGAACCCGGTTTACCTAGTCGCAGTTACTCTGGCAGCCAGCGTTGGTTGTATCCTGCAACGCTGCTTGATCCATGCGTTCCTCGACATCGCTGACGCCGTTAGAAATAAATAATCTATGAAAACATTCTACACACTCGTTGCAGCCGTGCTGCTGTCCACCTCCAGCGCCTTCGCCGGGTTGCGGGACCTGCCGCGCGTTCCGTTCGGCACGAATCCGCCATTCGCCCTCAGGCGGAGCGTGACGGTGACGAACATCGTGACCATCACGAACATCGTGACGGTCACCAACGCCGTGACCAATTTCGCGCCGTCTTCGCTCGTCGGTCTGGACATCGGGGTTTTCGTGAGCGACGGGGCCAGTCCGTTTCTGGAATGCGGCGCGTACCATTTCATGGCGTTGAACACGACGAGTTATATTCTGGTGACCACCTGCGGAAACTCGCTGAGCAGCGGCACCTACAATTATCAAAAAAAATCAGCGGTCAGCGGAGTGATTAATTTCACCGACTCGATCACCGGTGCGGGCGGAACGCAGACGATCAATTTTCGCAACCCGCTCTGCGGCTCGTATTCCATCACCAATGCGACTCAGACCGGCTTTCAAGTTGGCAACTTTTTAATCCTCAACCAATAATCCATGAAAACATTCTGCACATTATTTGCCGCCGTCCTACTGATCGGCTGCGCGTCGCCGCAACCTCAATCCGTGCGCCCGGCCGGGAAGGTCGAAGCGTTGCGCGTGGGCATGAGCAAGGAGGAAGTGCTGGCGGCGTTCGGCCACAAGCCCAAGCACATCAGCCAGACGGCGCGGGGCGAGTCCTGGTATTACGATAATTCGGAGCTGGCGATGATCCCGTTTAATCTCGGCTTCCGGCTGGAAACCAAGCAGTTGTTTTTCGGCCCGGACGGACGGCTGACCGATTGGAACCTCTCGCAACCGGCGCGGTAATCCGCACCCGTCCAAAGTCGAAGTGCGTAAACGGCGCGCTCTATTTTCAATTTCTGAGATGGCTTCTAAATGTTTTCGTGACTTTGCGGAATTCTCGTGGCACATGTCCCAAATATGAAAACGAAATTATTTTCCAGCTTGCTCGGTGCTGCTCTCTGCTTGAGCGTCGGCGCGAATCAAACTTTTGCCCAAACATCGACGAAAACAAATGAGGCCGCTCCCACCAAAGCAGCGGACGAGAAATCGCCAAAAACTGAATCGAAAACTGAACCCGCAAAAACTGAAACCAAAGGAGAAAGCAAAACTGTGAACAACGAAACAAACGAAGTGGCTGTGATCAAAACCACAGAAGGCGACATGGTCGTCGAATTCTGGCCGGACGTCGCGCCGGAAACTGTGAAAAATTTCAAGAAGCTCGCCAAACAGGGATTTTATGATGGCACTGCGTTTCATCGCGTCATCAAAGGATTCATGGTTCAGGGTGGCGACCCGTTGACTAAAGATGCGAAAAATGAAGCGCGTTGGGGTACCGGCGATCCGGGTTATAAAATCAAGGCGGAGTTTAATGACCGCTCGCATAAACGCGGCGTCCTTTCGATGGCACGCTCGAATGATCCTAATTCTGCGGGCAGCCAATTCTTCATTTGTCACGGCGATCCGTCCTTTCTCGATAAGCAATACACGACGTTCGGAAAGTTAATCAAAGGCGATGACGTGCTGGAAAAAATCGCCACCACGGCTACTCATGCGCCGGATCGTCCCGACAAACGCATGGGTGTGGAGAGCATCAAAATTGTTCCGGCGGAATCAGTAAAATAATTTGGAGTGCGGCGAGTTCTGGCCGCTTTCCACTGGCGACTCGTCGCCACTAATTCGCGAGAATTTGCGCATGGCCAAAGCGCCGACGAGTCGGCGTACTCCATATGACAACTGCCGAACTTGCTCCGGTTCTGGTTTCGCTGGGTTGCCCGTCGGAAAAATCCTTGGAGATGGCGGCGCAACTGGACAAGCGGGCGCGGTACATTTGGCTGCCCATGACTTCCTGCATGCGGGCTTCGAATTCGGCGAGATTTTCGGCGGTGTGTTCCATGACAACGCGGTTGAAGTCGCCGGTGAGGTCCGTCAGGACGCGGGCGTTGGGCATTTGGAAGGCGGCCATGGCTTCTTTGAGTTGCGTGGCTAATTTGCCGGCAGAGCCGGGCTTGGCGATGAAGGTGTTTCTGATGACGTACATGGATTTCCTTTCGGAGATATTATGTGCGCGGGGTTGTTTGGGCGCAAGGGGGCGGCAGTTGGCGGAGCAGGAAGTCGCGG
>JBDSLX010000119.1:0-5296 GCA_039916145.1 Verrucomicrobiota bacterium
CCGGACGGAATGCCCGCTTCTTCCGCGAGCTTCGCAAAATAAATCGTGGAGAGCGGCGTGTCTTCGGCGGGTTTGATGACAACGGTATTTCCAGCGGCCAGTGCAGGCGCAATTCCCCAACCGACGAGCAGGAACGGAAAATTCCACGGAAAAATAAATCCGCAGACGCCATACGGAACACGCACCGTGCGCGCGTCAAAACCAGAAACGGCAATCGGCTCGTGACGTCGCGTCTGCACCGCGAGGTCGGCGTAGTAACGAAATGATTGCGCGGCGTGCGGCACGTCAAACGCGGCGGCTTGTCCACGCGGCTTGCCAACATCGAGCGATTCAATCTGCGAAAGTATTTCCGCGTTCTTATCAATCAAGTCGGCGAGCCGATGAAGAATCACCGCGCGATCATTTGCGGGCATTGTAGCCCAACCGCTTTTTTGAAACGCTTCTTGCGCAGCTTTGACGGCGGCATCCACATCCGCCGCGTCGCCCGCCGAAATTTGCGCGAGCACTTTGCCCTCACCCGGATCGAGCGTCTCAAACGTTTTTCCGGTCTTGGCTTCCACCCATTTTCCGCCGATGAACATTTTGAGCGGTTGGGTGGCGAGGAATTTTGTTACTTCAGGATTTAATGTGGTCATGAGTTTCGATTGTTAATTATTGGCGCTCGGCTTCTTCAAAGATTTTATAACAAGACTTCAGCGAAACCCAAATGGATTTGTTGATACGTTTGATGGATTTGGGGGGAGCGTTGCGCGAGACGCCTCAGAATAATTATTTTCGTAATCGCCGTCTCATCTTCATGGCGCAGCGCTGGGTTCAGGGAAGGGCGTAATGACGTTGCACTTTAACGAGGTCTTCGTTGCCGGGAGCACCGATGCTTTGGACGGTCAGCGTTTCAGGTTTCCAGCGCCAGATTTCCGAATGACCGTCTGCAAAGCTGAAGACGGTGCCGTTGTTATTATGCCGTGTGAAAGCGGGATTGTTACCCCAGTCAGGATAAGGATATGCCGCCAAAACGAAATAGCCGTCATCAATGGTGAACTGGCTCTCATCGACAAATGTAATTAACTGGGAAGCTCCTTTAATTTGGCTGTGTTTGTAATACGGAGGGTAATTGGGGTTGCTGAGCCAGGCCTGGCTGTCCCAAGGCTTGCCATTTTCGTAACTCCCCATCTGGCCGGAGAGCGAGTAGCTTCGAACGGTGTCCCGGTTGCTCACTTTGAATTGGTCGGACGGACATTTGTAAATCGGGAGAGACTTATTGTAGTTCCACAAAAACCCGAGGCGAATGAGCACCACGTTGGTCGCGCTGGGCAGGGTTCTTATATTGCCGGTGATCCAGGAAGTATCCGGTGTCGTTGCCGCATAATCATTTTTTACGAGACGGTCATTGTTATCAACCGAGTAGAGGAACCAGCAGAGGCTCAGTTGCTTCATGTTGCTCAAGCATTTAATCGCTTGTGCTTTGCCTTTGGCCTTGGCCAGCGCTGGCAAAAGCAGACCAGCCAAAATGGCGATAATGGCAATGACCACCAGCAGTTCGATCAAGGTAAAAGCGCGACGAACAGAGCGGAGAGTCTGGCCAGAATTGGATTTCATCGGGACGACCATAAAGCAGCTTTTCTTTCGGTCTTCATCAAGGAAAAGTTCAAAATGCAGCGAAGTAAGGTTTGTTTCCCAGCGCGCTTTGAGTGTCGTCGGGCGGGAGAAGCCCGAAATCTCCACTCTTCAATTTTGAGCCTTTGCGATATTCCACGTGCCCGTCACAAAAAATCAGATTACCGCCTTGATTGTGATTTACGGAATAATACTCCTTGTTATCGATGATATTATCAAAATAGTGCCAATAAGTATAAGTTCCCGGAGGCGTCCCCCAAATTTCTCCGGTCGAGGGGCGCAAAGCGCAAACTTGAATTTTCACGAGGCTTTCCTGGATGAAAATCACCCGACTGGGATTTTTTATAGACGACATTTGTTTCTCCATGACCACGGCATTGGCCTGATAGCTGGTCCCGCTCAAAGCGGTGGGGTTATTGCCCGCATAAGGCCCAGTGCCAGGAACGGACGAAGGACACATGTAAATTAGCGTGCTCACTTTTTGATTGCTCTGGAGATAAAGCGCAATGGCGTAGAGGGCGTTATTTTGCCAGCCCGCCGCGGCCGGATTCATAAAGTCATAAACCTGGGAGGCTTTGGGCGGGAGTTTCTTGTTGTCCATCTCATACATGGTCAGCGCCAGTCCAATTTGGCGCATATTATTCATGCACTGGGTTTGTTGTGCTTTGCCTTTCGCTTTGGCGAGCGCGGGCAAAAGCAATCCTGCCAAAATCGCAATGATGGCAATGACGACGAGCAATTCGATCAAGGTAAATGCGAAAACGACCCGCGCGGGAGAGCGCGACGAAGTGGACACTCCGTCAATTCGTCCGCGCATTGTCATTTGGAAAACAGAGTTCAAAAGCTGATGGGTTGGTTTGAAGTGTAAAGTTGAAAAGGAAATCAGACTAAAATGCCGAGGTGTAAGGAATATTGCTCACCGCGGTTTGCGTGTCGTTCGATGGATTCAGTCCAAAATCTCCACTGCGCAATTTTGCCGCTTTGCGAGACTCCACATGGCCGTCCGCGAAAATCAAATTACCTCCTTGAAAGTGAACGGTGGAATAAAGCTCCGTGCCGGTGGAAAGATTATCATGCCAATAACTATAGGTTGGCCCCCCAAAATAAAAGGGGCGCAGGGCGCAATATGAAATCTGCACTGAGCTTTCCTGGATAATAATCAATTGGCTGGGACTTTTAATGTCAGTCAATTTTCTTTCCATGATGGTTGCATTGGGCATGAAGCTCGTGCCGCTTAACAGGGTGGGATTATTGCCCACTAAAATGCCAGTGCCAGGAAGGGACGTGGGGCACATGTAAATTTTCGTGCTCACTTTTTGGTTGCTCTGAAGATAGAGCGCGATGCCGTAAAGCGCATTGTTTTGCCAACCCGAAGCGGCGGGATTCATGAAGTCATAAACCTGGGACGCTTTCGGCGGGAGGATTTTGTTATCCAGTTCATACATGGTCAGAGCCAGACCGACCTGGCGCATATTGTTGAAACACTGCGTCTGCTGCGCTTTGGCTTTCGCCTTGGCCAGAGCGGGCAAAAGCAGTCCCGCCAAAATCGCGATGATGGCAATAACGACCAGCAATTCGATCAGGGTGAATCCCGACACCGAGCGCGCTGGAAAAATCGGCTTTGAACCCGTGTCGATTTGTTGCGGCACTGGAATGTTAGAATCGGGGTTCAACACTCTGATTGGTAGCAGATTTCGCAAAGGAAGCAAAAGGGATAAAAATGTTAGTTCGGTGAATTTTGTGCGCCTCGCAGCGAATGGAACTCGTTCCCTCCCGCGCCCCGATTGAATCGCCGTTCAATTATCTCTCGCGGAATTGGTAGAAGCGGCGGTCGTAATTGGTCGCGACCGGTTCACTAAAATAGAAGTTCAAATTAGTGACCAGCGTCCAGTTCACCAAATCGGACGAAGCAAACACGTCATGACTTAGACGGATGGTTTCCGGCAATTGCAATCGCGGTTGGCCAACGGTTCCGTCCACGACCGGAATTCCGACGACCTGTGGCTGAATGCTTACCACAGCGGTCGGCGCAACGACTCCGTTTGGGGGAGTGCTATTCACAGGAGAATCTGTCGTGCGGTTCGCGTTTGCCCGAACACTCTCTGGGTTGCCAGGACGAAGTGTGGCGAGCGAATCCTGGGCAGGTTCCGGATTTACCGACGACCCGTCCAGCGTGTTGAAAGTCCAACTGAGAATATCCTGATTCTGGCTATCAGCTCCCGTGGATGCCGTGAAACCAACCCACGCTTCGCCCTTTTTAAATGGAACGACTTCTTCCAGTTTAAACGCAGCAACCAACAGAGGTTTCTTCAAATCATCCAGAAAAATTTCCATCCGACCCGGGATATAGCGAATGCGGATGGCATGAATTTTCCCATCCGAGAACAATTCAGGCCCGGTGATGGTACCCAAAGAAGATCCCCCTCTGGGTTCCATTTCACTGGCGATGCAACTGGTAATTTGGATTTCGTCGTATTTGATGTAATTCCGATGATAGTGATAGTTATCGAATTTTATCGCGACCGCATTGCCACCACGGACGAAGCCCATGTGATGACCACTGACTCCGAGAGAAGGAGTCGCCTTGTCCTGCAACACAAAAACAATTCCATCCGCGCCCCGCCCCGTTTTATTGGTGATACGAAGCTGAAACATGGTGTCAAATCCACCGAGAATGGATTGCTTCGTTTGAAACCAAAGGCCGCCAACTCTGCCTCGATGATCGGTGTGCGAAGGCGTGAGCCTGACAAAATCATTTTGTAATTTTGCCTCGGCTTGAAAAATCAATCCGGTCGGCGACGCAAAATTGGGATATTCCATTTGACTACCGAAAATGTTGGCGACCACCGAGAAACCCACGAAAACTAACGGCAACCGGATTGATCGGGTGTGATTCATAATAGTTTCGGGTTCGCATCTAGATCGATGCGTTGTTTTCACAGGCTACGAAAACTTGTTCAAAATGAAAGGAGAACTTCCGGGCAGACACGCGATACAAGAGCAAGCAAGGGCGAGTACTGATGCATTTTTTTGGAACAAGGATCGCGGGTAGTGCGCGGATGGGATTTCGTTTTGGGATGGATGAGATCACAATGATTAAAGGGCTGGGTACATCAGACACGCGGTGAAACGCGTTCCTACCCTTGGATTGTTTACCGATTTTTACAGAATTTTACCGATTAGCGGTTTTTGTTTATTAAAGGCGTCGTTTATTTGCCCACGATTCAAATTAACAATGTGAGAAAAAGTTTAGGCGCCAGGAACAAAACTTATCACCGTCCCTTCATCCGACACTTTGATGACTGCGTGACCACCGGGCATGGCGGGAATTTGAATAAGTGAAATTGTCCAGAGATTCCCCTCCAGCCGGACATCTTGAACGGTTGCATCCTTCCAACCCCGTCGAGCAACCTCGTTCTTTGCAATGGCTTCAACTTGTTGCTGTGTAGTCTTTGCTGCCTTATCAGGCGGTTTTGGTTTATCGTTGTCTGCACGACAACCGACGTTTGTCGCGCATATTGCAACCAAAACCATACTAATTAACCAGTTCTTCATGTTATGGGCATTTGAGGTTGTAATGGGGTCAGGACTGACCCGAATGGCGCTTAGTTAAGGGCATGGTTCGATGGTTTTTGTGACTGCTTCCGATTGCGTTCGACGAACATGTCTTTTCTGGGTCGGG
>JBDSLX010000120.1:0-7461 GCA_039916145.1 Verrucomicrobiota bacterium
TGGGACGCCAAGACGGTGACGCACATCATGGGCTTGCGGGCGTTTTCAAGCCAGTTGCTTTGCGAGCAGGTGGTCGGGCGCGGCTTGCGGCGCACGAGTTACGAGACGAAGAAAATGCCGCACCCCGTCACCGGGGAAGAAGTGGAATTGTTCGAGCCGGAATACGTCAACATCTTTGGCGTGCCGTTCACGTTCCTGCCACATGAAGGCGGTGGGGATGGCCCATTGCCGCCGCCACCGCCGAAGACACGCATTGAACCTGCGCGGGACAAAATTGGTTTCCTGATTAGCTGGCCGAACATCATCCGCATTGACCACGTTTATCGCCCGAAGCTGGAATTGGATTTGAAGAAGGTTGAACCGCTCACGCTGAACGCGACGGACAAAATCGAAAATGCGGAGATGGCCGCAGTTGTTGCCGGAAAACCGAATCTGGCAGTCCTGACGGAAATTGATCTGCAAGCGTTGGCGGAACGATTCAGGTTTCAGAAAATTGTGTTCGAGGTGGCGCGCGACATTTACGACCAGATGCAACCGGCATGGCGAGGCAACAAAGAAAATTTGATGGCGCAAGTCGTCCGGCTCGTCGAAAAATTCATTTCGTCGCCGATGCTCGAAATCAATCCGCCACTTTTTTATCAGGACGAAATGCGGCGGCGCGTGATGCTCACGCTGAACATGACGCGCATCGTCCAGCACGTCTTTGAACAAATCCGCCAAGCGAACACGGAAAAACTTGAGCTGGTTTTCGACAGTAACAAACCGATCCGCTCGACGGCGGACATGCTGCCGTGGTTCACCGGCAAGCCGGTCGTCGCAGCCAACCGCTCGCACATCAATTTGTGCGTGGCGGATTCGACATGGGAAGCGCAGGCGGCCTACGAACTCGACCACAACCAAAACGTTGCAGCTTGGGCGAAGAACGACCACTTGGGCTTTGAAATCGCCTACATCTTTGCAGGCATCTTCCACAAATATCGCCCGGACTTTCTGGTAAGGGTCGCCAACGGCACGAATTTGATTCTTGAAACAAAGGGGCAAAACACGCCGCAAGATCAAACGAAACGCCGTTACCTTGACGAGTGGATCAAAGCCGTCAACGCGCACGGCGGCTTTGGAAAGTGGACGGCTGGGCTTTGCCTCAATCCGTCGGAGTTGCCAACGGAAATTCAGAAGGCGGCAACCACTGCATAAACAGCTTCGTAAGTTTTATCCTAAAACCAATTAATCCCGACTTCGATAAGTTACAAGAACTCCTGAATTCAATTTCGGAAAACATTTCCGAAAATAAACGCGGGCGCGGTCGTCTTCATCCCTTGTAAATATCATGCGTGCCAATGTTGAACGTGACCACTCCGTTGCCGTCCAGATAAAAGACCGCGCGCAAATCGCCTTCGATTTTTACCGCGTAAACTGTTTTCCGCAGAATCGCTTAGAGACGTTGGATTTTGTGCGCCCCAAGACGCGGATCAAACGGATCCATTTTGAAGATTTGGAAGGCTGCTTTGGCTGTGCGCTTTTGTTCAGGTGAGAGTTTCGCATTGCCTTCCGAAACTGGGGCGTGGTTCGGAAAACGCGCATCTTTCAGGGTCGGTCAAGTTCAGTCAGCGCCTCATCCAGATCAATTAACCGGCCATCTTCGGCGTCCTCAATCCCGCGCCAAACATCTTCGGGAATGTCGGGATTTTCCAGCCGCCGCAAAAGGCGCTCCATTACTTTGCCGCTCTGAGGACAAAGATCAGCCAGCGTTTTCTTGATGACTTCCGTCCGCTCGTCACGCGGCAGTGCCTCGATTTGCTCAATGACTTCTTGCGCGCTCACGGCTCAATTATCCACATTCACATGGGACGAGCAAGTTGCAAAGAATGCCGGAGGATTTTTGCCGCGCTGTTGCCGTTGCCACTTTCGCCCTGATAAGTTTCTTCTTCATGCAAGTCACCGTGTTCGGCCAAAGCGAGGGACTTGAGAAAATTAAATCGATTTCGACAACCGTGGGTCGGGCTTAAGCAGACCTTGGGGATCTCGAAAAACCTGTTTGCTATTTTCGCGCTAATCCTCCGAAAACAGATATTCCAAATCTAAGGTCGAAAGATTGCGCGCGAAACCTTCTTCCCCAAGCACGTCAGCGATGGTTTGTGCTTTGCGTTGTTGCAGGTCCCAGATTTTTTCTTCGACTGTTCCCGGCGCAATCAAACGGTAGGCATTCACGGTGCGCGTCTGGCCGATGCGATGGGAGCGATCAATGGCTTGCGCCTCGACGGCTGGATTCCACCACGGATCATAAAGCACCACGTAACTGGCCGTCGTGAGATTCAATCCCGTTCCGGCAGCGCGCAAGCTGAGTAAGAACAATGAGCCGCCACTTTGCTCTTGAAACGCATTGACTACGGATTGCCGGTCTTTGGTTTCGCCTGTGAGAATATGCGTGGAAATATTTCGCTGCCGACATTCTTTCTCCAGGAGTTTCAACATTTGGACAAATTGACTGAAGATCAAAACTTTTTGGTTGTCGGCCAGAAGCGGTTCCAGCAATTCGAAGAGGGTTTCGGTTTTGCCGGAAGCGGAGTCGTTGCCGACGAGTTGCGGATGACAACAAATCTGACGCAAACGGGTGAGGGCAGCGAGAACGTGAATCGTGCTTTTGCCCAAACCTTTTTCCGCCACCGATTGCATGACCTGTTCGCGGCTGCGTCGCAATTCGGCGAGATAAAGTTTGCGTTGCGCTTCGCCCAGATCGCAATCGCGGCGTTCCTCGATGCGGTCGGGCAAATCTTTCGCGACTTGTTTTTTCAGACGTCGCAGCATCAGCGGGCGCAGTTTGGAGGAAAGTTTTCGGCGTGCGATGCGCGCTTCCAACTCGGAACCTGGAACGTGGGATTTAGAATCTTCCATCTCACCATCGCGGGTCGCTGCCCGTTCCGCGCTCGGTCGTGGCTCGTAAGTCTCCGTGAAATGTTCCTGCGTTCCGAGAAAGTTGGGCTGGATAAAATCAACAATGCTCCATAAATCAAGCAGCCGGTTTTCGAGTGGCGTACCGGTGAGCGCGAGCTTTTGGGAGGCTTCCAACTGTTTGACCGATTGCGTTACTTGCGCGTCGGGATTTTTAATGAATTGCGCTTCGTCGAGCACAACGGCACGGAAGGAAAATTTCTGCAACGCCTCCAAATCGCGGCGCAATAAAGCGTAGTTCGTCACAATCAAATCGTGTTGTGGAATTTGCTGGCGTAAATTGTGCCGCGCCGCGCCGCTCTCCAGCACGAGAACTTTGAGATGCGGCGTGAATTTTTCTGCTTCGCGCCGCCAGTTGTGCAGCACGGACGCGGGACAAATAACCAGGGCGGGTTTGAGATCTTTCAGATGTTGCGAACGCAACCACGAGAGCCACGCCAACGTTTGCAACGTTTTGCCAAGACCCATGTCGTCAGCGAGAATTCCGCCGAGCTTGTGGTGCGTGAGATGGCAAAGAAAATCGAATCCATCCTTTTGATACGGACGCAACTCGGCCTGGGTGTTTTCGGGCAACGGCACGGACGGGATTCCGGCGAAATCCGCCAGGCTTTCGCGCAATGCGCGCGCTTGCGGCGAATCAACAAAGCGTTGCAAACCAGCTTCGTCCAAATGCGCGGCTTGTTCGAGACCGAGCTTTTGCGGAATTGCGCTCAATCCATCCACACCCAAATCGGCGAAAGCTTCGTGAGCATCTTGCACTGCTTTGGAATTCAGTTCGACCCAGCCGGCGTCGGGTAAATTCACAAACCGTCCCGTGGCAGTTTGTAATCGCTCCAGATCAGCGGGTGTGAGTTTCAGTCCTTCGGTTTCCCATTCAGCGGAAACGGAGAACCAATCAATGCCGCTGCCTTTGACAACCAGATGGGGACGAAGTTGGCGCGGCGCTAAAAACAATCTGTGGAACGCTGGGTTTCCAAGGTACTCGGCATCCAACGGGCGATCAGGCCAAGTGTTAGCGAGGATGCCGAGGAAGTTTTCGTTCGCGTCGCCCAGCCAAACTCCGGCTTCAGGCGTAAACAAATCCAAGCGCCGCAGCCAATGAGTCGCGGGTTCGAGCCGAGGATCATCGAGAATTTCCGGCTTCTGCGTCGCAGAAACTTTTGGCTCATCCATCTGCCATTCGTGGCCAGTCCAATGCCAGAGACTTTGGTCGCGTTCACTCCTTGCCTGTAATCGGAGGCGAACCGTTTCGTCGGCCAGTTCAAAAGTGAATTGTGGGATTGCGGTGTGGGCGAGGCAAAGTTGTTCCCAATCGACTTCCTGGCTCGGCTGGGTCTTGCGCAGCTTGGTCAAAAGACGATGGCTCAGTTTGGTGACGGGAACCGATTTCTTGCGCGCCCATGCGTCAAGCAAATCGGTCGGCGGGCCATTTCGTAAAAGATGAAATGTGTCGCCAATCAAAACCAACGACGGACGCCCGGCAAAAAATTTCACGCAACTGAGAGAATGAACGTGGCCATTGGGCAACAACAAATTGTGCGTGAAGGAGAGTTCATCTTCGACGGTTTCGAGATTGGGTTTGAGTTCCGCAAGGTGGCCGTGAAATCTTATGAGGCTCGCGTCTTCGGAAAGTTGCAGCCGCGCGTTGTCGCCCCACCGCACGAGCCATTGCAAAAGTTCCAGTCCGGTCAAGGTAAGGCTGTCCCACAGACCTTCGGGATCGGGATGTGTCTCGGCGAGCCATTGAATGAAATCCCAATCTTGGGGAGCAAAAAGTTCCTGCTCGTGCGCCGAGCGCGTGGTCAGCTCGATAATTTCAGAAAGCGTTTTTGGTTTTTCGCCAGTGCGCGGACGAAACAAATGAAATTTCACCGAGAGCGCATAGAGAGAAGAATTTTCTTCGGCTGGTTGCGCTTCGCACAAGACTCGCAAAGAAGCGCGCGGCGAATCAAGATGCGTCGGCGATGGCGGGAACAACCAGTGTTCGAGTTGCTGCACGAATTTCTTATCCTGCTCGGCCTGCTCGATTTCAGCAAAGCGATCCAAATTGGCGTGAGTGGAGAGTTCAGTGGGCAGCGGACGGTTGGCGCGCAGGAACAGAATGGCCGTTTCTTCGAGGCGTTTTTTCCCTTGAACCGACATTAAGCGCGGCCACCAGTCCTGTCCGTGAAAATCTTTGCGCGAGAGCGAAATTTTTTCAAAATAATCTTCGAGCAAAAGCCAGGCGCGCTGGGAATCGGTGCAATCGGAAAACATCCGCAGCAATTCAGTGCGTTCAGCGACGGCGGCTTTGGAGTCGGACAATTCGCGGCGTAGATCAGCGAGCGCGCCATAAGTCTTGGCGAGCACCGTATGATGCGCGTCATACTTGGTCGTGTTCCCTGACCGGGTTGTTGAGCCGGTTTTACGTGCGGTTTTAGCCATGCGTTAACCCATTAAAGGTTTGTATTTCGGCACAGAACCGACGCAATGGTCAATGAGAAAGCATAGAAAAATGGATTGTGTAAGCAAAAATGTTCATCGGAAGGTGCAAAAGCGTCCAAAATGATGACAGCCAGCTATACTTTCCCAATCCACTTGCGGTCGTCCCACACGGCTTTGAGCGAGGTCAGATTGCGTCGGTCAAAAATATTTTTCGCGGCGGAAAGCACTTTGCCCTTTTTCAAATTGTTGTAAGCATCGCTGGCGCTGATGGCCACGAACTGGAGCACGCTCGGGTCGCGGTAACAATCAATCATGCACTTGGTGCAGCCGTCGCGGATGATTTTGCTCTGGTCGAATTCGTAGATGTTGCACATTGGCGATTCCCACGCGTGGCAACGGTAGAGATTTAAATTCCAATCGAGATAAAAATATTTGTGTCCGCCGAGGCAGCCGAATTTTTCCGGTTCCTTGCGCAAATGCCGCTGCATTTCGCTGAGCGATTCGGTCGGGTTCACGACGGGATAACCGCTGTGGCGTTTCATCGCTTTGATTTTTTCAAAGACCTGAATGAGTTCTTCGGTCTTATAATTCACCAAACTAGAATCGCTGAAACTTAGATAGCTCGAGGCGAGACTCGTCAGCGGATAACTGAAAGTGCAACTGGTGAAGCCGAGGGTTTGCAGAAAATCGGGCAGCTTCTCGTAATCGTCGATGAGTTTGCTCGCCGTGACGCTGGCGGTGGTTTGGCTTCCGAGTTCCTTAAAAACTTCGTTGGCGCGCTTTATTTTTCGGCAAACATCCGGCAGACCACGATTTTTTTCGTGCTTCGTCACATCATGCGAATCAATCGACATGATAACGCTGCTCATCCCATCGCTCACCAGGTCGCGCATATTTTGCTCGGTCCAAAGCGAACCGTTGGTGCAAATCATCGGATGAATCCCAGACTCCGCCGCATACCGGGTCATGGCGCGAAGATCTTTGTGAATCAACGGTTCGCCTCCAACAAAAAGAAGATAGCCGATGTGGTTTTTCACCGCAATGTCGATGACATCTTTGGCTTCCTTCAACGTAACGCTGCGCCGTTGTTTTGGATCAAATTTATCGACAGCAAATCCGCAGAAATCACATTTCGCATTGCAGAGATTCGTGATGGCGAATTGAAGATAGCCGGGGCCGCCGTGTTCGAGGACTTCACCAAAAAGTTTGAAGGCGCTTTTTTTGGGCTTCACAACGGGACGTGAAAAGTCTGTTGCGATTTGAGAATTTTCGTTGAAGGCAACCACGGAATTTTTGAGTTGAAGATTACGCCGCAGCTTTGGACGACGCTAAATCTGTCCGGCGTTGGGCCATCGATTTGAAAAATTCGTAACCTTCGCGCAAACGACGAACGCAAACGTCTTTGTCTTCCAACATCGTTTTCACGATGCGGAGAATCGGTTTGGGCCGCAGATAATAACGGCGATAAAACTTTTCCACCGACTCGAAAATTTCTTCTTTGCTGAGACCGGGATATTCGAGCGCACTTTGTTGAAATCCGTCGTCGTGGACGATGTCGCTCTTGTCTTTCTTGGCAAACCAGCCATTTTGCCGCGCCATTTCGTAAAGCTCCGTGCCGGGATACGGCGCAGCGAGTGAAACCTGAATGCTGAACACGTCGAGGTCCATCGCGTATTGCATGGTTTGTTCGATGGTTTCTTTGGTTTCAACGGGCAAACCGAGAATGAATGTGCCGTGAATAATGACGCCGATTTCTTTGCAGGCTTTCGTGAACTGTTTGGCTTCCTCAATATCGATTCCCTTTTTGATGCGATTGAGAATATCCTGATTTCCCGATTCGTAACCGACGAGGAACAAGCGCAAGCCGCAATCTTTCATCAACTTGATCGTCTCATAATTGACGTTCGCGCGGCTGTTGCACGACCAAGTCATTCCCAGCGGCTTCAACTTTTGCGCAATCTCGCGAGCGCGCGGGAGATTTGCGGTGAACGTATCGTCATCGAAGAAAAATTCTTCCACTTGAGGAAATAATTTTTTCGCGTGCGCCATTTCGGCGGCAACATTTTCGGCGGAGCGAACACGATATTT
>JBDSLX010000121.1:0-1896 GCA_039916145.1 Verrucomicrobiota bacterium
ACTAGGACTGCTCTAACTTGGCATCCAATTGCGCAAAAGCGTCATGGCCGAATGAGGCGGACTGCTCTGCGGCATCCTCGGAAAATTTTTCCTGCTTTTGTTTCTTCGGCTTTGCTTCAGAAGCGCCGTTTTTTTCCGCCCGTTCCTCTTCGGCGCGTTCGGCAGCTAGTTCAGCATCGCGTTCCGCCTGACGAGGATTTTTCGCGCGCTTGTTTCGAGGTAACGGACTGAGCATGACGTTAATACCTTTGCCAATCAGCTTTGGCGCCGCATCGGGATGGCCATAGGGAGTTACCTCTTTGATAAAATTCGAGATTTGCTGAAAGCCAACTTCTTTGTGCGCCATTTCGCGTCCACGAAACCGGAGCGTGACTTTGACCTTCATATCTTCGCAAAGAAAATCAATTGCGTGGTCCAGCTTCACGCCGAAATCGTGCGGATCAATGTTCGCTGAGAGTTGAATTTCTTTAACCTTGTTGGCGTGCTGATGTTTTTTTGCGTCCTTGTCCCGCTTGGCGAGTTCATAACGATATTTGCCAAAATCAATCAGACGACAAACGGGCGGAGTCGCGTTGGGCGCAATTTCGACAAGATCGACGCCATTGTTACGCGCCATATTGATGGCATCGCCCAGTGCGATGACGCCAACCTGTTCGCCGTTGACACCGATGACCCGGACTTCACGGGCGCGGATTTTCCCGTTAACGCGGATAAACGAAGCAGCGGAGGGAGCGGGACGAGGAGAATAAGGGCGACTCAAGACACCCTCACCAGTTCAAATTTGTTCATGCAGTATTCAAAACACCATCGGGCGATGCGCCCTTTTTACATCTGCTTACATACGACGAATGCCGCTTTGCTGCAAGTCAAAATCCGTGGCGATTGCCGCAAATTGGATTAGGGGCGAAACTGATTCGCAATTTGACGTGGCGTTTGGGCGTTGTTCCAGTATCGTGCGCCGAATTTTTTATGGCTCAAATCAAACCTTTCGCCGCGCTACGACCGAAACCTGAATTGGCGAAACAAATTTGTGAATTGCCCTACGACGTGATGTCGTCCGCCGAGGCGCGTGAAATGGCGAAGGATAATCCATTGAGTTTTCTGCACGTCAGCAAACCGGAAATTGATTTGCCTGCTTCGACGGATGTTCATGACGATACGGTTTACGCCAAGGGAAAAGAAAATTTCGACAAGCTCATTGCGCAAGGCGCGCTGAAACAAGATTCGCAACCATGCTTTTATTTGTATCGGCAAGTCATGGGCGGCCACGCGCAGGTTGGAATCGTTGCCGGCGCGAGTTGCGAAGAATATTTACAGGGCGTCATCAAGAAACATGAGTTCACTCGCCCCGACAAAGAAGATGATCGCGTCCGGCACATCGAAACTTTGAATTCGCAAACGGGACCTGTTTTTCTGACTTATCGAGCAACGGCAGGCGTGGATGAATTTATCGCGAAGAAAATCGCCGACAAACCAGAAATAGATTTCGTCGCGCAGGATGGAGTTCGTCATTCGGCCTGGGTTGTTTCCGATGCACGCGAAATCGCCACGCTGGAATCTGAATTTCAGCGCATTCCATTTCTTTACATCGCCGACGGACATCATCGCAGCGCAGCGGCGGCGCGGGTTTATAAATCACGTAATGGCGCAGGAAACAGCGCATGTTTTTTGACGGTGATTTTTCCGCACAACCAGATGCAAATCCTCCCCTACAATCGGGTGCTGAAAAATTTAAACGGGCTGACGCCCGAAGCATTGCTGCAAAAGTTAGACGCGGTTTTTATCATCAAAGAAAATGGAACAGCCAAGCCGTTGCGGAAAAACGAGTTGGGTTTTTATCTCGCAGGGAAATGGCACACACTAAATTTTCGTCCGCAATTCGCCACCACGACCGAT
>JBDSLX010000122.1:0-2352 GCA_039916145.1 Verrucomicrobiota bacterium
TGAAAGATTCAAAAAAATGGAGCAGGAAAAAAATTGCTGACGAATTTTCCGGATTGTTAAAGGCGGACGGAACTCCCATGTCGCGCCAGCAAATCCACATGCTGCGCAAAAAATCCAAAGGAATTTGTCTAACCTGTGGCAAGCCAGCGATTGGTGTTTACTGCCCAGAGCACACCATTCAGGCGCGCGAGCGAATGCGAAAAGTCCTGCACAGCAAACGGCGTCATTGGAATTCTCCGAGCTATAATCTGGCCGAAAGCAATAAGTCAAAGGGCCGGCTCTTAAGATTTCGCCCAGAGACAACCGAACATCATTCGAAAGCCGCTTGAGTTCGGTAGTCGAAAAGTAAAAGCCAAGAGATGGTTTTATTTATTGGTAAAGCGTTCTGGATGTTTGGCTCGACTAACTGCGGTGTCGTAGGTGACTTGGCATCGGCAATACAAATCATAAAGCGTCGTATCCATTAATTGCATCCCATCTTTCCCTCCCGTTTGAATGCTGTTTTCAATCTGGTGTAATTGATTTTCGCGAATGAGATTTCGAATGGCCGGATTCGCCACCAATAATTCATAACCAAGAACGCGCCGAGAACGGTCCGACGACGGAAGTAAATCCTGCGCGATCACGGCTTGGAGCGCATTCGCAAGTTGCAGAATAATTTGCCGTTGGGCGTTGCCTTCATAAACCCCGATGATTCTTTCAAGGGCATGAGCGACATTCGGCGAGTGCAGCGTGGCCAAAACCAGATGGCCCGTTTCCGCAGCGGTAATCGCCGTCGAAATCGCTTCGTGATCCCGAATCTCACCAACAACAATGACATCAGGATCTTGTCGCAGCACGTGCATCAAAGCGCGGTTGAACGAATGCGTGTCGGTCAATACTTCCTGCTGCACGATAATCGCCCGCTTGTTGTGATGCACAAATTCAATGGGATCTTCAATCGTCACAATTTTGCAACGACGTTCCTCGTTGATGAGATTGACCAGATAATTAAGCGTCGTGGTTTTGCCTGCGCCGGTTGGGCCGGTAATGAGAATCAGCCCGTTAGGTCTTCGCGCGAATTCATCCAGCTTTTTGGGCAGGCCGAGTTCTTCCCGCGATCGGATTTTTTCCCCACAAAAACGGATGCTCAATTCCGGCGAACTGTTCCGCTGATAAAAAGTGACTCGCATTCGCCCGGCGACGTCGTGAAACATTGAAACGCAGAGTTCCCATTCCTTTTTAAATTTTTCTGCCTGTTCATCGTTCATCAGGCTCGAAGCCATATAACGCAATTCGTCACTCGTGATGGCGTCTTCGTCCGCGAGAATGATTTCTCCATTCACACGCAGCGCGGGAGGAACGCTGGCGATCAAATGCAGATCAGACGCGCCGAGATTATTTGCCTTGGTCAACAGACAATTGAGTTTCGGGCTCATGGGGTGTGAAAGATTTGTCGAAGGCGGCCGGTTAATTTTGAGAAAAATCCCGCTTGCGAAATTTTCGTCAATGCCAATTCCGCTTCGGTGCAATGCGGATTCAATTGCCGCGCTTGGGTGAAAGAATTTTCCGCGAGAACAATCAGACCCAATCCCATCTGGCAATTTCCAGCCTGCATCCAGACAGCGGCGTTTCCCGGATTCAAATTCAACGCGTCCTGCGCAAATTTCAGCGCGATGGAAAACTTTTTGTAAACGTAATGAATTCGCGACGCCAGCCAATGGACGAACCAATCTGTCGGCGCAAACGCGATGGCTTTTTGGAAACAATATTCTGCCCGTTTTTCCGCGCGCGCCAGCAACACGTCACCGCGCGCGAGCCAGATATAAGGCGTGTCACCGCGCTCTTCGATGGAGGCATCGGAAAAAGCCAGCGCCGCTTTCAAATCACCGATTCGTCCCAGCGCGACGCTTTTGGCCGCGAGCAATTCCGCTTCGTTGGGAAAATTTTCCAGCGCTTTGTCCGCCCAAAGTTTGGCTTCAGGAAATTCGCCGAGTTCAATCAACGAACGAACCTGCCCGGTCCAGGCCGCCGCATTCTTTGGATTGAATTCCAGGACTTTGGAGAAAAATCGGAGCGCCTGCTCGAACTGTCCATTTTCAAAGGCGCGTTGAGCTTCGAGAAAATAAAACGATTCATCTTTGACGGTTTGTTGTGCGTCAAAATCGCCTTCGTTATTCTCACTAAACTCCAGACTGCTGAATCGGCTCATGGTAAAATTTGGCGTTTTCCAAACCAATGCTTAAACGGTTTGCCCACAAATTCTTTTTCAGAAATCAAAGCCCGCTCCTGCAATACCGCACTGATCTGTCCATCCGCAGCGGCTCTGTTTCCACCAATAGCAACTTTTGGCCAAACAAACCACTGCTTTTC
>JBDSLX010000123.1:0-4561 GCA_039916145.1 Verrucomicrobiota bacterium
CGTCGGCGTCGCCAGAAAAACGTTTTGAAACCCGGGAAACGGCAGAAAGGAAAAAAGAAAAGAAGCCTTTAAGAAAAAAAACAGGGAAAACGTCCGCGCAGCCCTTGACACAACTCATAGCAGTGCGCCAGTCCTCTGGCGCTTTTTCACTCCAAAACCTCGCGGAATTTTTCCGCCACCTTTCGAAGCCCGGCACTTTCTCGAAAACAGCAATGCGTAATATTTTCAGTGGCGGTTACTTCGCGGCGAACTGAGTCGCTGCCCATTCCAGCGTCACGTTGTCGGCGATGCCGTCGTAGGATGAGCAAATTTCTACCGCTGTAAGAACAGCGGGGACAGGTCAAAACGAAAGAGCATCAAAGAGAAGATTTGAAGTCCCGTCAGGGCAATCGCATACGGAAAAAGACTGTTGGATTTGCGGGATCGATCGTCAGATTGGTGGCCGTAACTAACTCCGTCCCTGGCAAAATGTGCCAGTCATTGGTGTTTGCACTGATGCCGCTAGCCAAAGAATTGGTCTGCGCTTCGATGACCCATCCGAGATATTCTGTAGGCCAGGAAAGGGCCAAATTTGAACCGCTGACATTAAACACTAGGTTGGTAGGTGTAGTCGCAATTGACTGTTCGACCGTAATGGTGCCGTTGGTCGGATTGAAGGACCATGCCAGTCCCTGTCCCGGGACTCCGATGATACTACTAAAATTGCCAGTGAAGGAACCCGCACTAAAGATCGTATAAGAATCACCCGCAACCAGAGAGCCATTAAGGTTTGTGACGGTAAGCGTGCCGCCATAGTTGATTACCGTGGCAACAACCTGATCGTTAGTGCTTGCACTCTTGTCGATCTCGATAGAAGTGTCAGAAAGGAGAGTGACGGTGTTGTTTACGGTTAACCGGCCGATTGAATTGCCTGGAGACAGTTTGCCCCCTTGCACGGTTACCGCGCCGGAAATGATTCCGGTTCCACCAAGAGATCCAGCCAGAACGGTGACTGGACCGGTGCCGGTGCCGCTGCCACTGGTGTTGTTTACAAGAACAGTTCCGTTTGATACCGTAAGCCCCCCGCTGAAAACGTTGTTGGCCGTGATCGTGAGCAAACCGGAACCGCTCTTGATCAAACTAAGAGTGCCCGAAGTGCCGTCAACTAACGATAGTGTGCCATCGAGAAGGTTCGTCCCGTTACCTGTGCCGACATTCAAATGACCTGTCCCACCACCCTGGTTGGCAATGATGCCAGTTCCCGTCACAAGATCAGTTGCTAAATCGCGTCCATTCAGATTTACGTTACCTACTGCAGCGAGAGTGCGGCCCACGATTGCGAGAGACAAATCGTTGCTCAGGTTCAATGTAGAGCCGCTGTTGACTGTCCAGTTGAGCTTCGTTGCGCGGTTCGTTCCAAGACAGGCGTAGGTTTGAACGCCGGAGCCGTTAAGAACCAAGGTGTAACTGCCGCTACTGCCAGCAGTTAAATTCAAATCGGCCTGAGCAGCTATGGTTAAATTGCTCTTTAAGGTCCACGTATAGGGGCCGCCCGACCCGGCCAAATTGAGACTGCCGCTGTTCACAAGAATATCTCCACCGATCACTGCGGATCCATTGAGTTTCAATTCGTTAATCCCGCCACTAGCGCCCGCTGTAATGGAGAGATTTCCATTAGCGTTGGTAAAAGCAGCACTAAAATCGACGTTTCCAGACTGGCTGGGATAGTTCCAGTCAAAGTTGGAAAAGGGCTGCGCCAACCCAATGGCATTGGGCCGGCTCGTGCTGGCCGTATTGTAACTCACTTGACACGTCGAGCCGTTGTCCCACGATGCGGGCGGAATGGTTCCACCAGCCCGCTGAAGCTGAAATCGTCCCCCCGGAGGCAAATCTCAAGGTGCCACCCGAGTTGTTGACGAACGCTCCAGATGTGCCGCTGTGGATTATCAGGCCTCCGGATTCAACGACAACATCGGCACCCAATTGGATGGTGAGCGCCGAGGAGCCACTTAGAACAACAAAAGTTCCAGACAACGAGAAGTCAGTGCCTGTGCCATTAGTAATGACCACGTTCCCAACCGAGGCAACCAGCACGCCGCCCGTATCAACTATAACCTGATCCACCGTGACATTCGCCGTGTTCGTCACGTTGTGAGAATAGAGAATTGTAATTACTCCTGCAGTAATGTTTGTCGGGAATGCCACACTACCAACCCAGACCGACCCGTCAAAACGCTCCCATGTGGTGATTGCATTCCAGTTTCCGTTGGTAGCACTGCGAAAATCTCCCACCGATTGAGCCGAGACCAGTGGCACAACAGCCATAGCCGTCAATGTCAGGAGGGTCAAAATTGATTTAGAGAGAGAATTCTTGTGATCATAGTAGAGTTGATTTGTTTCTTTGGCTTGTGTAGCAGCGTCAGGCAGCCACGTAAATCTGTCACGGCTTTTCACTGTTCAAATCCGGCAAACGAAGATGAGAATTGTGCACAGCGTAACTGGTTACAGGAAGAGAGGCTTGAGGTGCCGCTCAAACAAATTGTCGGTCACGTTTCGAGAGACTGTCGCCCGCGCATCCCGAACCCTATCAAGGTAACTATCGCCTGCTTTGGCAGCGATTTTATATCCGACATGGAGGAGTTGCCGCGCCGATGGATTATAGGCGCGAGATTTTGGATCGTGCCGCAAAGCTGAAGCAAACTCATCCGCGCTCCAGTTGGCCACGTCTTTCATGGTGGGCAATTTCGACCGGTCAATATCAATCACGCTGGCATATGGAGCGCACAGTTCATCAATGTGTTCCAAAGCTGATCCGTAAAATTCTTTCGCCATCGCCAAACCGTTGCCGCCAGATTCCGCGAGTCCAATCACTTCCTCCAGCCAGGTCGTGCCTGCCGTTTTGATGTGTAACCCCGCATCATGACGTTTCAACGCGCGGCGAATCGGTGCATAAATGGAAAATTTGTCGCTGCCAGAATGAACGCTGAGTTTTAGATTTTTTGGCAAACCATAATTTTCGATCGCAAATTTAATGACCGCAATGTCATCGTTGAATTCCTCTTCAAACTTCGCGACATCACCCACGTAATCCACGCCTTTATTAAATCGCCCGGTAAATTTCGGGGCAATTGTCTGGAGCGGCACAGCTTCATCGGCCAACGCAGCGAGAATGATCAATAATTCCAAGGGTGTTTGTGGCTTGTCCGTTTCGTCCATCGAGACTTCGGTGATAAACGCGCTGGGGCCTTTCTTCTGTGCGATGTGGCAATAAATGCTGCGAACTTCGCGAACGGCCGCAAGATATTTCGCAGCAATTTGTTGTAAGTCTTGTCGCGAAACCTCCAGAGGTTTTTCGATTCCGGGAATTTCGATTCGACCAATCAATTCAGAATGGCGGTCGGCAAATCCTTCGACGGCTCCAGTCGCCGCGGGTTTACCAATCGAGTCAGCGACATCAATCGTGTAAAAATCCGAATGTGGAATGAAGCGATCAACGGTTTCCAAACGGATGTGGTCGGCGTCAACGTGCCAAGGTTTTTTCCAGCCAAGTTTCTTCACTGCTGCCGCCGCCGCTTCTTGAACACTGGCAGGTTCAGATCCAACAATAAGATGTTCGCGATTCGATTTGTTCCAGACCGGAAACACTTCGACCCCGCGTTCAGCAGCCAAAACAAAGGCGCGCAACTGCGCCTCTGCCTGTTGCGCGAAACGGTCGCCAACGCCAACAGAAAATTTTTCAAGAGCTAAAGCCTTTGCCATAAAATTGTTTCAGCAAGATACTATGAGCGGTTCATTTTAGCCCGATGATTTTCTGCAAATAAAAGTGAATATTTTGCATGGTCGCAAATTCGCGGCGTGCAGAATTTTCAACCAAAAGTGCAGAAAGCCCTGAATACTTTCAGGCCGCCTTTAGATAATTTTTCTAGAGCGTTCAAACAATTTTTCCATCTCCGCCATGAAATTTATTCACGACGATTTTCTTCTGCAAACAGCGGCGGCGCGCCGACTTTACCATTCATTTGCAGCGACGGAACCCATTTGCGATTTCCATTGTCATCTTTCGCCGCGCGACATCGCCGAAAATCGCCAATTCAAAAATCTTTTTGAAATCTGGCTGGAGGGCGATCATTACAAACCATTGCAAATTCAAATGGGCTTGCGCGTGAGCTTCGTTGTGGCTGTGCAGAAGTTTCTGCGCTCGATATTTCTCTCCGCAGTTTGAATATCTCCGAAGAAACCTTGCGCGATCTCTGGCACCTGGAAAAAAGCTGATGCAACTTTTGCACCTCGATTCCACCGGTTCGACCACCTGGTTTCTCGATTCCTGCGGCCAGACAACCAACCGCGACCATCGATTGCTCTTGAGCAATTACAATCTTGGAGTTCCGATCCCATCCAACGAACTTCAGCTTGGATTAAATTTCGCGGACAAAACTCCTGAACTTTTCGGCGGCCAAGAAATGGGAGAAGACGGCCTTCGTGTTCTGAATCTCTACATCAAAAGCTATAGCGCCATCCGTTGTGAAATCCAAGCTGAACTCCCGCGCCTGAAAAAGACTGCGACATCGGCAACGCGAATCGG
>JBDSLX010000124.1:0-3928 GCA_039916145.1 Verrucomicrobiota bacterium
AGAAAGAAAACTTTCCAGATGCCGTGCTTGAAAACAAGCGGAGTTTTACTGAGACAAACTAATGCAAAACAGATTGACGCGAAGTTCTTGGACTGGCGGCTGGAAGCCGCCAGAACCTGCACGCAGGATGCGTGCGCTACGGAGCGGTTCGTAGCGCAGGCTTCCAGCCTGCAGGTTCAGACTCTTCCAGAGTCTAACCGCTCAAAGATTTCCAAAGATTCGTTACTCCAGCCCGATCTCCAGACGGAAAAATCCAGCGTCCGAATTGGGCAAGGGAAATTGCACGTGGCCGGTCGCGGGATCGTAGAGCAGGGACAAAGTGCTGGCGTCAACCGATTGCCACGACGCCGCGGGTGTTTGCAAATTCGGCGTGTGGCGAATGCGCCAGAAAACATCGCTCGCATTTCGGTTCAAAATAAAATCGTAATAACCCGCTTTGATGCGCGGCCAGCGGCTCGGATCGTTTTCCATTGGAGCCAGGCCGAAGAAATATTTATAGCCATTGACCATGGCCCCGGGCGAAGTCGCTTCGCCAAAACCGTTCGGCGAATTGGTGGGAATTGCCAGCGACCATTGGGCGTAGTTCGCCGGAAATTGCCGCGCTGACACGGAAAATTTGAGATCGAAATCGGTCGTGATGCCCGTTTCGTTGAGACGACTTCCACCTGCGTAAACGTTGACGTGCATTCGTTGCGCAGGAATTCCCTGGTTGGCGGAAAGCGGCGCTCCCGAAGCATCGCTGGCCGCCGCAAAATAAGTCACGCCCGCTTTGAGCATCACATTGGTGAAAAGCCACGTCATCGGAACACCCGCCGTGCGCGGATTGAGCGCGGCGTTGGCGGAGACGGATAAAATTTTTCCACGGCTTGTGCGATTGGTAAAACCATCATACAAAGTCAGGTAGGCCGAATCGCCTCCTCCGGAATTAGTCACGGCGTAAAACGTAATTGTTTCCAGAAACCAACCTTCTTGTGGCGCGGTTGAGGTGAACGATTGACCCAGATTTTGTCCGCCGGAATTTCCGTCGGTCTCCGCTTGATCAATAATGACGATGCGCGGATTCGGCGAAGTCGGGGTGGTGGTGGATTGCGCGGCCGACCAGCCGGTGGCATTGCCCACTAAATCCTGCATCCGCACTTGATACGAATAAGTCGTCGCGTCATCCAAACCGGAGTCGGTGTAACCCGGCGATAATTGCCACGCACTGTCGCGGGACAACGTGACGTTGCGGAATTGATATTGCACCGGGCCATTGGCATCAACGCCGTTGGCTGCGGTCATCCCGATTTTCGCCACGCCTTTCGGCGACGGCAGCGAACTCCACACCGCCGGATTCGGCGTTGGCGGAAGGGTGCGTTCCACTCGCGCGTCGTTGAAAGAATTCAACGTGTTTTTCAAAAGAGTAAACGCCGCCTGTGCCTCGGCATTCAGCGAATTGGTGTTGATCTCGCTTTGTTCCAGAACGTCGTTGGCCACGTCATAAAATTTTCCCGTCGCGTAAAGTTTGAAACGCGTGGTGTGCGCAAATTCTTTCACGTCGGCTTCCGTGCCGTTCTGCGGTTTGTACCAGCAATAACTCCAATCGCGCGGCGTTCCGGTTTGACCGAGTAATTGCGGAAAAAAACTCCGGCCATCCAATCCCGACGGAATTGCAACTCCCGCCGCCTGACACACCGTTGGAAAAATATCAGACGAATCCACCAACGCTTCACTCACCTGATTGATTGGAATCGTGTTCGGCCAATTGACGATGAGCGGCACGCGCGTTCCAGCGTCGGTGGTTTTGCCTTTGCCGCCAGTGACAGGATTCCCATTTTGCGTCGAAGTCACGGAAGTGTCTGTGCCGTTGTCGCCAATAAATACAATCAACGTGTTTTCGCGCAACCCCAGTTGGTCGAGTTTATCGACAATTCGGCCAATGGTTTTGTCCATGTATTCCACCATGCTGCCGAAATAAACGGGATCATCCAGTTCGTCCGTGAGTGTTGGATTGTAATTAGTGTGGTCGGGCGACGGCGTGAACGGCGCGTGGGTCAACAACATCGGATAATATACCAGAAAGGGCGATGCCTGATTGCGCTCGATAAAATTCAAAATTTTTCCCGTGACCAAATCGGGTCCATACGAGCCTGCTGGATAATCCACTTGCGTTTTGTTCAAGCCGTCCGCCGGAATGAGCGCCTCAAAACCGGGCGCGTTGTAACGTTGCGGCCTGCGGGTGAGTTGCCAGAGAAAATATTCGTCGAATCCAAAATTGATCGGCGCATCGTAGCCGCCTTCCAATTGCCATTTGCCCGCCACGAATGTTTTGTAACCGGCATCGCGAAACAGATTGCCGAAGGTCATTTGTCCCGGCGCAAGAATTCCGAAAACGTCGTAGTTTCGCACGTTGTATTTCCCGGTCATCATTTGCACGCGCGTGGGAGTGCAAAGCGGTTGCGCATGGGCGTGACGAAAACGAATGCCCGACGCGGCCAGTGCATCCAAACGCGGCGTGGCGTAGGATTGTCCGCCATACGCGCCGATGGTTTCGTAGCCCAGATCATCGGCGAGAATAACAACGATGTTAGGCTGTGAGCTGGTTGCGAAGGAGGCAACTGACATCGCCAGCAGAAGAATTATTGAGAAAGCATATTTCATCGCATCACGAGCAAAGCCGCGCTGGTTCAGAACCTCGTTGAAAAACGGCTGAACTCAAATAGCAAATTCGCCCGGCTCATTTGCATTTATCCAAGACGGCTTGCAGTTGTTTCTTCGCGGCGATGATCTCCCCCTTCGCGCTGCTGGAAAGATCATTTTTTTCAAACAAATCGTTGGGAATGTCGTAGAGCCGCCCGTCGTCATGGAGCAGATAACGTCCGTCACGCGCAAATTTTTTGTGGCCAAGTTGCGTGAAAACCCATTCGCGCGGATTTCCTTTTTCGCCGCGCA
This sequence comes from Verrucomicrobiota bacterium, assembly GCA_039916145.1. Taxonomy (GTDB): domain Bacteria; phylum Verrucomicrobiota; class Verrucomicrobiia; order Limisphaerales; family CANJXF01; genus CANJXF01. The sequence continues at coordinate 2,932 of JBDSLX010000124.1, forward strand.
ACTGCGAGGCGAAGCTGCGCCCATCAATTTTTGCGTCGGGTAATTTCGCTCCGCCGATTTCCACGAGCGTCGGCAGGATGTCGCAGAACTGGACCAAATCGGAACTCGTTTTTCCCGTCGGTATTTTTCCCGGCCAACTCGCAATCATCGGCACATGCGCGCCGAGTTCTGTCACCGTTCCTTTGCCGCCCAACACCGCAACATTTCCCAACCTCGAAGTAATTTTGTGATCCGTGCCATTGTCGCCGGTGAAAATAATCAGTGTATTTTCGCGCAAGCCCAGTCGATCCAACGCGGCCACCATTTTGCCGACGATTTTATCCATGTAGGCGACCATGTCGGGATAATTGGCCGGATCGTTGACGATGTCGTCGTCCTTGCCGAGTGAAGAGTTATTTTTTTTCTTCGCATTTTTGCCTTTGCCTTTTTTTCCTTCGTCAGCGGCATTCTGCGCGGCGGCGGCGCGCGGACTTCCGGGCGGCGCGATGTGCGGTCCATGCACCAGCGCCATCGGATAATAAGCGAAGAACGGTTCGTCTTTGTGTTCCTTCATGAATTCGATCAGGAAGTCGGAAAACAAATCATCGCCATATTTGTTGGCAGGCATTTTTTTTAATTGTCCATCGCTCCAAAGAACGGGCGCCCAATAGCGCGAGGTTTGTTTTCCATCGACCATCCAGGCCCAGCAAAGCGACTTATCAAAGCCGCATTCCGCCAAGTGCGTCGGATGTTTTTGAAATTCGCACAGTTGCCATTTGCCCGCGATCGCCGTCGCGTAACCAGCATTTTTGAGAACACGCCCAAACGTGGTTTCCTTTTTTGGATCGAAATAATCATTCACTTCACCACCTTTGTCGCCGCGCCCAATCAAATTGACCCAACTGGTGCGAAATCCATATCGCCCTGTCATCAATTCGACGCGCGAGGGCGAACAGAGCGGTGTGGCAAAACCTTTGGTAAAACGGATTCCCGATTTCGCCAGCGCATCAATGTTCGG
>JBDSLX010000125.1:0-3360 GCA_039916145.1 Verrucomicrobiota bacterium
GGAGTTTCATCCGGACCGCGTCATTTTGTTCGGCTCTTATGCTACTGGAAATCCCCGGCCAGATTCCGATGTTGACCTGCTCGTCGTTCTTCCGTTTGAAGGGGAAAATTTTCGCAAATCACTGGAAATTTTGAATCGCTTCAACCCGCGTTTTCCCGTTGACCTGCTCGCGCGACGACCCGACGACACGGCGCGGCGTTATCGCGAAGGCGATCCGCTGATTCGCGAAGCCCTCGATTACGGCCAGGTTCTGCATGAACGAAACGAATAAGGCTGGCCAAAGCCGATGGCGACTTCCACACCGCCAGCCGTGAATTGCAAGTCACGGAACTTCCAAACTTCGACGCCGTTTGTTTTCATGCGCAACAAGCCGTTGAAGAATTGATGAAAGCGCTGATGCTTCAAACGGGAATTGTCCTGCCGAGAACTCAGTTCGGGGAACGAATCTCAGAAGGGGTTTCTGGCACACTCACTGTTTGTGTTGATTCAAAATTCGGCTTGATAGCGCAAAGGTGGGCCATTGGAAACAAGCTTGTAATCAAATCTACACACTTCAACAAACTCGCCAGTCTTTAGCATGTGTTGCACAACGGAAGACAGGGCTTTGTGCGGGTGATCTACTAATATTGTTTTGCCGTCGCGATCTCCGCCAATGAAAACTGCTTCTAATTTCCTCTTCATTTGGATAATAGTTTTCTTGCTCCTTCAACATCTTTCCACAATCTAAGCATTTCCCCGCCATCAAGCTGATCTGTCCCGGATTGCATTCCGAGGTTTGCAAACCTGATCTTCATTACCTTATCAATCCCAATCGAAACAATCGTCTTGATCAGAGCTTGGCGATCAACGGCAGTGGTTTTTTGGTTCGGTCCTAACGTGGGACGTTTTAATTGAATGCGATATTTGGTTATTTCTGGCATAAGATTTCAGCCGTCCGGTGTTAAGGAAAAATCTTTTTCACTTAAAATTTTTTGAGTCGATAAACTTTTCTGTTTTCGGATCTGGTATCAGTGACCGTGAATTCTGTGTCGTTGATTACCGGCACGTTGGTGCAATCAATCCAAGTCATGGACGGAGCTAGATTGACTTCGGATTGCAACTTGAAACCAATCGCAGTCCTTGGCCAAGAAAGAATAAACTCATTCTCGCTTTTCCTAGCGGTTAGAGAAACCGGTAATACCAAACCTGTGCCGAGAAGCGCTACGACGTGATCATACTTGGCTGCGATCGCGCTCACTCCACTCTTTGCCGTGAGTGGAATTGACATTACCCCGAAATTGCCTGAACCCCACAAAAGCACAGAGCCATTCGTTTTTAACGCTAGAGTGTAATATAGACCCGCTGCAATCGCGGTGACCCCACTTCGTGCTTCAATAGGAATAATGCATTGGCCGGCATATGGCGCAAACCCAGTGATGTTCGTACCCGCTCCCCATGCCACGACGGCGCCGTTAGTTTTCAATGCTACGGTATGCAGCCCACCCGCCGCAATTGCAATTACTCCGCTCTGAGCTTCAATAGGCACCATTGATTGACCGTAGTGTGGAAAACTTGCGGTATTGCTTGTGCCAGCTCCCCAAGCGACGACCGAGCCGTCACTTTTCAAAGCCACTGAGTGTTGCCATCCCGCTGCAACCGCAATCACACCGCTTTGTGCCGCGACGGGCACAATCGATTGGCCCTCATTGTTCCATCCCCACGCAATTACGGAGCCGTTAGTTTTTACGGCAAGTGAATGCTCATGGCCAGCTGCAATTGACATCACGCCGCTTTGCGCTGCGATCGGAACATTCGTTTGACCCGACCCGTTATATCCCCATGCAATTACCGCTCCATTGGTTTTCAACGCGACGCTATGTTGCCCCCGGCTGCAATCGCTATTACCCCACTTTGTGCCAGAATGGGCACGGTTGTCTGGCCATAATCATTCGTTCCCCATGCCAGAACCGAGCCGTTCTTCACTGCTAGACTATGATAAAACCCTGCGGCAATCGTATTCACTCCTCCTTGCGCCGTTACAGGAACTGTTGTTTGCCCGTTAAGGTTATTGCCCCATGCAATCACCGTTCCAGGAGTTGTGATCGTAAATGTTCCGGTTTGGTAACCGCTGCCGGTCGATTGGCGCAGGAAGGCTGTGCCACTCGTTTCGGAATCGAAACTCAATTCCGAAGAGAGACCTGAACCTGTCACTGAATCGGTGAAGGAAATCATTCCGGTCATTGGGGAATTTCGAATGTAAGAGCAGGAGCCTAAACTGTCGGCAACTCCCGAACGCCCAACAATGGTATAGGCATTGCCGGATAATTCTGGAAGAAACTGATAGCTCCCGTTGGTTGCAAATGGTTGCGCCCCGCTCGTCACGGTTACGATAATATTGAAGCCACCTATAAAAACGGGCGATGGACCTGAGTAAAGGAAGAATGTTCCTGACTGACTGCTTCCAGGAAATGAAACGCCGGTCAGAACATATGTTCCAGAATTTGTCGTAATGAACGTGCAATTTGCTGTGAGTGTGCCGACAACGCTGTCTGTGAAAGATAGCTGCGCCGAATTTGTGTCCATCTTTGTATAAGTGTGCGTTCCGAAGCTTGCGGAAACTGCCCCCGCAATTGGAACAATGGCATAAGCATTATCTGTTGCCGAAGGGAGAAATCGGTAAACGCCGTTGCTCGCAAACGGGGCACTGCCGCTCGATATGGTCAATTGGATCGTGCGCCCGCCGATGGAAGACGGCGACTGAGCACAAACGTCCGTCAGAGGTACTCCTAATAAGGCGAGAAGAAGTGAAAGAAAATGTATTTTAACGAATTTTGACTGGAGGCCAGAACCATGCTCGTCTGGTTTCAAGGATGGAATTTGTTTAGACATCATTAAATTCACGTTTGGGATTTCAACTAGAGCGACGATAGCGTGGCGTATAATGGTTACAAGAGCGGTTTTCCGAATTTCGGTTTGCAAGGATTCGCACCCAAGTTTGCGCGGGGAGAAATCGCGGCGTTGTCCGGCGCGGGTGATAATTCCAGATATTTTCAAAGTCTTAGCAGACGGCCACCATTCCAGAGCAGCCGGGAAATTCCGGCGGCGCGTTGGTGGATGAACGCGGCAATGTCGTCGGCGTGGTTTCCGCCAAACTCAATGCGAGGGCGGCGCTCTTAGCGAGCGGCTCGTTGCCGGAAAATGTGAATTACGCGGTGAAGAGCAGTTTCCTTCTCAGCTTCCTCGAATCCGTCCCGGAAGTTTCCGCCAAACTCAAAGAACCGAATACGAAAGAACGAAAGTTCGATGACGTGGTGAGTGACGCGGAGAAAGCGGCGGTGTTGGTGGTGGTTTATTGAACGATCAGACCGAAGCGGCGGAATG
>JBDSLX010000126.1:0-9793 GCA_039916145.1 Verrucomicrobiota bacterium
GCGCAGCCGCCCTGATCTCATAAACACAACTGATGTCGTGCCTGGATTCTGCCCGCCTGCCTCAAAAAGATCGGTGCGTTGGAGTTGTTGGCCATTGGCCCGTCCTGTGTCAGCGATTGGGCTGGAGAGAAAGCTGTTGCCCTTTACGATACCGCTTAAGTCACGTGGCATGAAATGGAGAGCCACCGAATCGTGAACTGCCGGTGAGCAATTCCTCGTTGCTTTTGCTTCCGGGTCGCTGAAAACTTAATTGTAGATTGACAACCGACTTCAATAGCGAACTTAACCAACAACTCACTGCGTTGCGCGAGCAAAGTTTATTGCGCGAATTGCGACGAATTGATTCCCCGCAATCGCCGCGCATACAGATCGACGGAAAACCGTTTCTGAACTTTTCTTCCAACGATTATCTCAGCCTCGCCAATGACCCATTGCTCAAAGAGGCTGCGATTGAGGCCGTGAAAAAATTTGGCGCTGGCTCCGGTGCGTCGCGGCTCGTCTGCGGTTCTCTCGCTCCCCATCATGAATTGGAAGAAACATTGGCCGAGTTCAAAAAAACTGAAGCTGCTTTGGTTTTTTCAACGGGTTACGCCGCTGCGGTTGGTACAATTTGCGCGCTCGCTGGCAAAGACGACGTCATCGTCATCGATAAACTGGTTCACGCGTCTATCGTCGACGCTGCGCGATTGAGCGGCGCAAAACTCCGCGTTTTCGCCCACAATAATTTGGAAAATCTGGAAAAAATTCTCAAATGGGCGGCGGGCAAAGTCGTTCAAAGTTCAAAGTTTAAGGTTCAAAGTTTTCCTGCACCGCGCGTATTGATCGTCACGGAATCCATTTTCTCGATGGACGGCGATTTCGCGCCGCTCGAAGAAATCGTCGCGCTCAAAGAAAAATACGGCGCGTGGCTGATGGTCGATGAAGCGCACGCGACTGGAATCATCGGAAAAAACGGACGCGGTTTTGCGGAAGATTGCGGCGTCGCCGGGCAAATCGAAATTCAAATGGGAACACTCGGCAAAGCGCTTGGCGCATCCGGCGGATATATTTGCGGCTCACGCAGCCTGATTGATTTTCTTATTAACCGCGCGCGCAGTTTTATTTTCTCCACCGCGCCAGTTCCCGCCGCCGCCGCGAGTGCCACCGCCGCAGTTCGTTTCATCCAGACCGATGCCGGAGCGAAACGCCGCAATGTTCTTTGGCAACGCGTTGCAGAAACCAATGCAAAATTAAAAATTAAGAATGCAAAACCTTCGGCCATTATTCCGCTGATGATTGGCGAAGAACAAGCGACGATGGCAATGGCCGCGAGTTTGCGTGAACAGAATATTTTCATTCCGGCGATTCGTTATCCAACGGTCGCCCGTGGCGCAGCGCGATTGCGTTTAACCATGACGGCTGCGCACGTCGCCGATGACGTGAAACAACTTTGTGACGCACTCACTCATTTAAATTTGCTGACACATGGAGCGCGTTGAACATCTGCAAACGTGCTGCCGAGTTGCACTCGGCAGTTCCGATCCGCTCTCGAAATGCCGCCGGGATTTTATCGTTAATTACCAGCCTGCCGAGTGCAACTCGGCAGCACTCTGAAAATGCACACACCCGCGCAACTCGATCACAAGTTTATCTGGCATCCGTTCACGCAGATGCGCGACTGGTTGGCGCGCGAACCGATTGTTATTACGTCGGGAAAAGGCGCGGTGCTGCGCGATGTTCATGGCAAAGAATATCTCGACGCCAATTCTTCCATCTGGACCAACCTGCACGGGCACGCGCATCCGAAAATAAATTCGGCGATTCAAAAGCAGCTTGGGAAAATCTCCCACTCATCCGCGCTTGGATTTGCCAATGAACCAGCGTCGTTGCTCGCAGAAAAATTAGTTGAGTCGGCCCATCCCGCAATCGGAGCGCAGGCATCCCGCCTGCGTGTCGTAAATCGCTCATTCCTTCGCGGAACACTGAAACTCGCTGTTGGGACGCCTGCGCTCCGATTGAACAAAGTTTTCTATTCCGACGACGGCTCGACCGCAATGGAAGTCGCGCTGAAGCTCGCTTACGAATTCGCGCGTCGCAGTGGTCGCAGCAAGAATCCGAAATTCCTTTCGCTTGACGGTGCGTATCACGGCGATACCGTCGGCGCGGTCAGTCTCGGTCACATTGATTTATTTCACAAAGCGTATTCCGGTTTGCTTTTCAAAACGGACAAAGTCGCTGCGCCGTATTGTTACCGCTGCCCGCACAACCAAGCCAAACCAGAGCGCGGCGATGCGCGCGATTATCGAAAATGTAAATTCGAGTGTTTGAAAGCGGTGGAACAAAAATTTTCCGCGCAACGGAAAAGAAAAAATCCATATGCCGCGATGATTGTTGAGCCGCTGATGCAGGGCGCGGCTGGAATGATTGTGCAACCGGAAGGTTGGCTGAAACGCGTCGCGGAAATTGTGCGGAACGATGGTGCGCAATTGATTGCCGACGAAGTGATGACGGGATTTGGAAGGACGGGGTTTTTTTCCGAACTTAAAACTCAAAACTTAGAACTCAAAACTGCTTTGTTCGCCTGCCAACGCGAAAACGTTCAACCGGATTTCATGGCGTTGGCGAAGGGAATGACGGGCGGTTATTTGCCAATGGCCGCAACACTCACGACGCAGAAAGTTTTTGACGCCTTCCTCGGCGAATACGACGAATTCAAAACGTTTTTTCACGGACACAGCTTTACCGGAAACCAACTTGGCAGCGCGGCGGCTTTGGCAAGTTTGGAAATTCTGCAAAGTCCGCAATCCGTTTCCGTGCGAAAAAAGCTTCAGGAAAATTTACGCATTGAACTGAATAAATTGTGGGCGCTGCCGAATGTCGGAGATATTCGCCAAGTCGGTTTGATGGCTGGAATTGAACTCGTCAAAAACTGGGAAACACGCGAGCCGTTTGCTTTACGCGAGCGCGCCGGGCTTCGCGTTTGCGAAGCGATGGCGAAACGTGGCGTTTTGACGCGACCGATTGGAAACGTGATCGTCATTATGCCGCCGTATTGCACCACGCAAAAACAAACGGCCACAATTATTTCGACTCTGGCCGATTCCGTTGCGGAAATTTTAGGAAGTAAAATTATTCCTTCTGGGCAGTGACCATTTGGAAATCATCGGTCCGGAACGGCGACGCGGGAAAACCCTCTTTGTTCCACAAATTCACCACGGGAAAATTCGCCCAACCGTAGCGCACGGCGATTGGCTTTTTAACATTCGCGTTGCTCACCATGATTTCATTGCCGTTGATTTGAGCTGTTGCTGGGAAAAATTTCCGGTCTGCGCCGCAAATCGTAAAACCTTGCAGTGCGCCGCTGCGCGTTTCGAGTCCGCTGCCAATGTGGTCGAAACTCAAAATTATTTTGTCGCCTTTGATCTGCATCGTTTTGTAAATGGGCCCGGAATAAATCAGCTTCTCGCCGTAAGCAATTTGGCGCGCTGCGACTGCGAGCCGCTCGCCGACCGGCTTTTTCTTTTTCGGATGAATGTCCGTTTCTTCGCCGACATCGGTGATCACTGCCATTCCAACTTTCGGTAAAATTTTTGTCGCGTTGAGTTGGGCTTCGCGCAGTTCCGCCCAGGATTCCGGCTTGGTATCGGCCCGGTCGAAGGGCGCGAGTTGCACGAGAAGAAATGGGAAATCGCCCTGCGCCCAGTCGCTGCGCCAATTGCGAATCAGGTCGGGAAAGAGCGAGCGATACTGATGGGCGCGCGGCGCGTTGGATTCGCCTTGATACCAGATGACGCCTTGCATGGCGTAAGGAATCAACGGCGCGATCATGCCGTTGTAAAGTTCGCCCGGTTTCCACGGCGCGCGCGGAGCGGCGATTTGGTTGGTCGGATTCGCGGCCTTTTCTTTCTCGAATTTCGCCAGCGCGTTTTTGTATTCGTCTTCCCCCGTTTTGCGTCGGTCCAGAATTTCTTGGTAAAGCGGATTGGTGTGGAGAATATTTTCCTTAACCCATGCGTCTGCGGGAGAACCGCCCCAATCGCTTTGAATTAAACCGATGGGAACGCCGAGGTGTTTTTGCAAATCGCGCCCGAAATAATAGGCGACGGCGGAAAAATTCGCCGAGGTTTCAGGAGTTGACTCTGTCCAATTCGCTTTCACGTCGTTGAGTGGTTTGTCGGACTTCACATTGGGAATCTGAAATAAACGGAGCGCGGAATTGCTGGACGCAGCAATGTCGGCCTGCGATTCGTGCGCTCGCTTGAGGGCAAATTCCATGTTGGATTGGCCGCTGCACAACCAGACTTCGCCGACGAGAACGTTGGTGAGTGCGATGGAATTTTTGCCGGTCACTTTGAGAACATCCGGCCCGCCGGCTTTAAGCGAGGAAAGATTCACGCGCCATTTTCCATCTTTCGCCTGGGTGGAAACTTTTTGATTTCGGAAAGTGACGGTAACGGTTTCGCCGTCGTCGGCCCAGCCCCAGACAGGAACGGTTTTGCCGCGTTGCAAAACCATGTGGTCGGAAAAAAGCGCGGGCAAACGGACGTCGGCGGAAGAGGTGAGAATTGAAGTGAGAAAAATTGCCGCCGCCAGCAGAAAATTATTTTTACGCATGGCAGAGAGTGCAACGCACATCTCGAGGGTCGTCAAGTTTTTGGAGTTAAGAGCGTTTGGGAATTTGCGGGAGCCGACGTGAGGAGACTCACGTCGGTTCCTACAATTATTTTATGAACCGCCCTTGTTCGCGCGCCACAGCAACGCGGCACCTACAATTTGAAAAACAAAATTAGGAATCCAAACGATGAGATGTGGAAAATATTCCGGGCGTGAATCCCACGATTGCGCGAGGATGATAAAGCTGTAATAGACGAGTACGAGCAGGAGCGCGATGGCGATGCCGGCGCTGGTTTCACGGCGATGCGCGCGGATGCCGAGCGGAATTCCCACAAGCGTAAATCCGATGCAAGCAAACGAGAACGCCACTTGCCGATGAATTTGCACACGAACCGGCAGCGTAAGCTCTGCGCGAATATTTTTTAGCTTTTGGATTTCCTCGCGAAATTTCGGCGGCGCACTTGCCGCAGTTGTTTTAACGGGAATGAAGGATCGTTCCAGTTTTTTTAAGTGCATCCTCAGTTGCGAAAAGGTCATGTCGCTTATGCCGATATCCAGCCCGTTTGATTTGGGGGATTTTGTTGGAATCTCAATCGCCCATTCCCCTGCATTTCCCCCGCTTGTGACATTTCCCTGGCGGATTTCGGAACGGTTTACATCAAACAAAACCAGAACCAGTTGGTCGTTTTCCAAAGAAAATTTCCCGGCGCGTGCGTTAATCAAAGTCAGCGAATCGCCATCCTGGGCTGTTTGATAGATTTTCAAATCCTGTAAATCATTGTTTTTGATTTTGCGGACATAAATCGTCCAACCATCTGGAAACGCATTGTATTGGTTTTCACGCAGCATCCGGGCGGGATTGGCCAGGGCCGCGCGCTGCAACAATGCTTTGACAGCGATGCGGCCTTTCGGAGCGAGTTCGAGATTTACCCACGCGCAAATGCCGCTGAAAACAATGCTCAACAAAAGGACGGGCGTGACGAGCGCAACCAAACTGATTCCACTGGCGCGTGCGGCGGTCAATTCCTGGTCCGCGCTGAATCGGCCAAAGACCAACAACGTGGCCGTCAACATTCCCATCGGCAGCGCGAAAACTAAAACAAAAGGGATCAGCAGACCGATGGCTTGAATCACGACGAGCAAACTGGCTTGGCGATTGACGAGCATCGAGAGAATGTCTTTGAGTAAATTGCCGAGCAGCAGCACGAACGTAAAAACCACCACCGTCATCACGACCGTCGCGAGCACCTGGCGCGTTAAATAAATGTGCAGTGTCTTCATCGAATTACCGGACCCGCATCGTCAACCAAAGCGAGGCCGAGCCAAACAAAATATTGGGCATCCACGCCGCGAGCCAACCGGGCAAATAACCGCCGGTTCCCAGCGCGAGTCCGAGCCGCAGCAAAATGAAATAACTGAAGCAAATGAAAATGCTGCTCGCCACGCCGACGAAGACGTTACGCCGCCCGGAAATCGCGCCGAACGGAAGCGCGATCAAAACCACCACGAGACAAGTCCAGGGCGCGGCGATGCGCCCGTGAAGTTGAGTTTTGATTAATGCGCGAGTCGCGCGATCCAGACGCGGGTGAAGTTCCAGATAATTCAAAATGTCGGTGATGGAAAGTTGCGGTCGCTTGGCGGCCTGCTTGCTGTTCAGGCTGCTGATTTTAATTTCACTTTTGATCAGCGCCGGTGTTTCCGGCCAGTCAGTAAATTCCAAAATGTTGGTGGCAAGAGTCTTTGGGGCAATGTCCTGCGCCGAGGTGTAAGAAATTTGTTTAACGTCGGAGAATTTCCAGGCTCCGCCAGAAAATATTCCGCTTCGCGCTGAAATCATCTGACGTTGTCCGTCGGGAAAACGCCAATCAATCACCGGGTTTTGCATTTCAGATGTTTTCAAATTGTAAGACTTGATCCACCAGGCGCGATTGTCGCGGGAATTTAAAAATTTCAAATCACGCCGCCACTCCGCCGTTAACGGATCGGATTGACTGGCGTCGCGGCGATTTAAAATCGCTTCGGCGCGTTCGGAAATATCAGGAACCCAGAATTCGTTAACCGCAAAAAAAGTGAGGCTGAAAAAAAGTCCGACGGCAAAGTAAGGCGCGGAAAAACGCCAAAGGCTGATTCCCGCAGCGCGCATGGCGGTCAGTTCGTTGTGGCGTGCGTGCGTGGTCAAGGCGTAAAGGAGCGCGAGCAATAAACCAATCGGCATGGTTTCCAGAAAAAACTCCGGGCCGGTGACCAAATAAAATTCGATGATGTCGGCGACGTTAAGACCGTGCTTTTGAAATCGGTCGAGGTCTTTCAGTAAATCGAAAGAAATCCAAAAAATTAAAAATCCGCCAAGGCAATAGCCCAGCGGAAGGAGCAGTTCGCGCAACAAGTAGCGATCCAGAAGGCGCATTGCGCGGGAGAGTAGCGGGCGAATTTCCGCAAAGCAAGCGGGCGCAAATCATCCTGGGGCAGAATGCGGAGGTGTCGGGGCCAGTTGGATGATTTCGACCGTTGCGAACGATCGAGGACAGCGTAGCACTCTCAAGATTTTCAGATCAGGGTTGAGCGGGGATCGGCGATTCATCTGCGGCGTGTTCCTTAAGATATTTGTTCATCGATTCTTCCCATTGATTCCAATTCGTGCCGTAATCTTCCTCGATGTAAAGTTCGAGCAAATCTTTGGCTTCATCGCGCAAGGTATGCATCTCGTTTTTTGCGATCTCCAGGATGAGTGGGAGCTTAACGGTGTCGTCGCGATTGTACAAATCGTTCATAAAAACACTCGCAACCGCTTCCGGCACTTCAGCATTCGTTAAATATTTTGCGGCCCGCGCCACGAATTCTTTGTCATTAATGAGATTCACCACATGCCCCGCAATTTCGATCTGCGCTTCCAGGTCAACCTTCGGCATCATATCCAGGAGTTGATTTGCTTTTCGATCCGTATCGTCGTCTGCATCGCCGAGAATTTCGTCTAATTTTTCTTCCCACTGCGCGGGCTCAAACGCGTTTGTGTCCGCGCTCACAGCGACTGCTGGTGGAATCACCTCAACGTTCGTCATGGCTGGAGGATCTGGGATAACTTCGTCAGGAATTGTAACAGTTGGAGCAGGAGGTTGGGGCGTCGGTTCGGGACGCGAATGGGGATTGCGACTGGCCCACCAGCCAATCCCTCCACCAACGATGATTGCCACGACGAGAATTCCCAAAATCCGGGATAAATTAGACCCACGCATAACGTGTTTTGTAATTCAATTGCTCACCTTGGTCAATTCTGCGAGCGGATTAACTCAAAGTTGTCGTCCCGAGTTTATGGGAGTGCGGGACGTAGGAACCTGCTTAACCTAATTTAACAGCGCCCGCCGCACTGCCGCCGCGACAAATTTCATCCGGTCTTCCCGCAGCATTGAGCCGAATTTGATTTCCTTGCCATCTTCACATTCAATGATGATCTGCCTTTTGTTCCGCCGATCCCCGTCGCTATCGCGCCAACTTCGATCCTCGATGCGCACGTCTTTGACGGTTGCCGAATTGAATCGGCGACGCCATCCCAACGGCCCGATGCCGACGAAGATGGTGCCTTCGCTTTGTCGGATTTCTACTTCGGTGCGCCCGGCAAAGGCCGAGAGAAATGTTCCGATCATAATTGACCCGACCAGGATGAAAGGAGTGAGAAAAATCCACAGAAAGATCGTCATGCCTACACTCATTGCGCCGCCATTCATTTTCGGGGCGGGAAACCAATCCGGCGTGGGCACATCGAGATGTTGCAACGTGGCGCTGATGGCCAGGAGCACAAAAATGGAAACAATCCCATTCCAGAACAGCGAAATCGCGAGCGCGCCAAGCGCCAAACCAATGGAGCGGTGAGTCGCGCCGATGACAGTCCCCATTCCGCTGCCACGATGCCAGGCCCCTGACGGCGGATGGCCAAGGTCAGGGTTGTCGAGTTGCACCCCATGAACCAGCGAGGAAAGTTTGTGCGCGACGTGGCACGCGCGGCAAAAAGCCACGTCCGTCCCGACATTGACATCTACGTCAGGAATCGCGCGCTTGCACTGGGGGCACGTCGGCGTCATTGCGATGGATTGAAATTCTTCAACCGTCTTTCGTCACGAAAAAAGATGTTCCCCCATTGAGACTCGTGAAATCAATTTTTCAAAAATCTAGTGTGATTTGCTTATCCGGGAAGCGGGTCATCGCTGATTGTGGGATGAGTCGGCTGAAATAAAGTCATTTGAATGAAGGCAGTTTTTTTACGAACGATTTTAGCAGTTGGATTATTGGCAGCGGGTTGTCACGGCCCAAAACTCCAGTTGAAACATCCGATTACGTTCAGCGGCGGCGTCACCGATCCCACTTTTTGCAAATCACTCGCCGGACAACTGCGCACCGATTTTCTTCCCAGCAACCGCCTTGAGCCGCTGCTCAACGGCGACCAGATTTTACCTTCCATGATTGCGGCCATTCGCGCGGCCACCAATTCCATTAACCTTGAAACCTTTATTTGGAAATCCGGACGCATGAGCGACGCCTACATCGAGGCTCTCACGGAACGCGCTCGCGCCGGAGTGGAAGTGCGCTGCATCGCGGACGGTTTCGGCACGTTGAGCTTGAAAGATGAAGACGAAGAACGGTTGCGCGCCGCAGGAGTGAAATACGTTCGCTACAACAAAGCGCGCATTCACCTGCTTCATCGCCTGAACTTTCGCGATCATCGCAAGTTGATGATCGTCGATGGCAAAGTGGGTTTCACCGGCGGCGCGTGCATCAGCGACGCTTGGCTCGGCAATGCGGAAACCAAAGAGCTTTGGCGCGATACCCACTTCCGCGTCGAAGGGCCCAGCGTGGCGCAAATCCAGGGAATCTTCGCCGCAAACTGGTTAAAAACCGAAGGCGAAATGCTCGCGGGCGAAAAATTTTATCCGACACTGACGCCGCAAGGCGATGCGCTCGCGCAAAATTTTGCCAGCGGACGATTGGACGGAGGAGAAACCGCGCGCATTGTTTACATGAGCGCCATTGGAGCCGCAAAAAAACACATTCGCCTGGAACATTCCTATTTTGTTCCCGACGACCTTGCCCTGGAAGCGTTGTTGCAAGCTCGCAAACGCGGCGTGGAAATCGAAGTCATCACTCCCGGCAACATCGACGCCAACCTCGTTCGCAACGCCTCGCGCACGCTCTGGCCGCAACTCATGCG
>JBDSLX010000127.1:0-4544 GCA_039916145.1 Verrucomicrobiota bacterium
TCCACGCCATGTTTGGCAATAAATTCCTTCGCCGCCAAATCCACCGCCGCCGATGCGCCTTTCGGAAATTTCATTCCAAACTGTTTTCCCAATTCCGCCAACCGCACCACAAATTCATTCCGCGCCAGAATTGAGGCCGCAGCCACCGCAATATCTTCTTCCGCCTTGTGTCGTTGCACCAATTCAATTCCGCGACCCAAACTCATGATCGCTTTTCCCACCGTTGCCTTGTCGGAAGCAAACTGATCGCTGATGGCGCGAACAGGTGGCGGGTTCATCCGATGTTGTTGCCCCATTAAATTCTCGATCACGCGCGCATGTCCCCAGGCCAAAAGCGTATTCACACTCCGCATTTTTGCGTAAAGACGGTTGTAAGCCTCGTTGCCAATTGGCACGACGCTCGTCACACATCCGGGCGTTTCGCGAATCAGTTTGGCCAACTCAAAAATCTTTTTATCGCTAGAAATATTTTTAGAATCGCGAATGCCGACATCTTTCCATGCCGCGATGACCTTTTCGTTCACATAAACTCCAGCGACGCAAAGCGGCCCAAAAAAATCGCCTTTGCCGCTTTCATCAATGCCCAGTCGCGGCAACAATAGTTCGGGATTCAACACCGCTTCATAGCCCAGTTTTGCTTCGCCTAAAATCATCGGCTCCAAAATAAACTCGACGAATTCCTGTGTCCCCTTCCCTTGCAGAACCAGTTTTCCACTCTCGTAAAAAACAACGTTTAATTTTTCCTTCACGCCGGCAAACTTCGCATAAGGCACTTCGCGAAATTCAAATTGATTTTCCTGCAAATATTTTTTCAACGACGCCGCTTGCGTCTCCGTTAATTTGCAGGTGTATAAAGTGAGCGGTTTCAAAAAATTAAGTTAGAAATCTTAGACAGAATTAGCACAATGGATAGAATTCAAAATCGAAAAATTCAAATCGCTTTCCGAAAATTTTGTGAATTCTGTTAATTCTGTCAAAAACCAATTCGTGATTCGCGCGTTGCTCAAATGGTTTTCACAAAACGCTCGTGACCTGCCGTGGCGCAAAACGCGCGATCCCTACGCGATTTGGGTTTCCGAAATCATGCTGCAACAAACCCAGGTCAAAACGGTCATTCCATTTTGGGAACGTTGGATGCGCGAACTGCCAACGATTCAAACTCTCGCGAAAGCGAAACCAGAAAACGTTTTAAAATTGTGGGAAGGACTCGGCTATTACACTCGCGCGCGGAATTTACAAAGCGCCGCGAAAATGATTTACGAAAAACACTCCGGCAAATTTCCTGAAACTTTTGACGACATTCTCGCGCTTCCCGGAATCGGCCGCTACACCGCTGGCGCAATTTGCAGCATCGCATTCAATCAACCGAAACCAATTCTCGACGGAAACGTCATTCGCGTTTTGACCCGCGTTTTCGGCATCAGAGGAAATCCCCGCGGAAAAGAAACAAATGCTCAACTTTGGGGTTTGGCTGAACAACTTGTTTCCAACTCAAAACTTTCTTGTTCGTCTTTGAATCAATCATTGATGGAACTTGGCGCGCTGATTTGCACTCCACGCCAGCCAAAATGTTTTATTTGTCCGCTTAGAAAAAGTTGTGTCGCTTTCAAAGAGAACCTGATTGAGCAACTTCCGAATTTAGAAAAACGAGTGAGTTCAACCAACCGTCGCTTCACCGCATTTGTGGTTGAGAACGAAGCGCGGTTTCTCGTCCAGCAACGTCCAGCAAAAGTTGTGAACGCGCGGCTCTGGGAATTTCCCAATGTGGAAATCACCAACGGCGAAACTTTTCCTGCCAATAAAGTTTTTGAAGTCGCTTCCGACGCGTCTCCGCTCTGCACCATCAAACATTCCATCACGCATTACCGGATTACCATGGAAGTTTTTCGCGCGGAATTGCGCTCAAAAGAAATTCCAGTAGGAAAATGGCTGCGAGTCTCTGAATTGCGAAAGCTCGCTTTCTCCAGCGCGCACCGAAAAATTCTCCATTTGTTGGCGCGCTGAAAATTGCACAAAAATAATTTAAAATCGTTCGCATATTTACCTGTCAGGCAGAAATATTTTCTGGTAAGTAAAAGCCATTGAACTACCTCTTGAAATTTTTCAAACGGGAACTGCGGTTTGGCGCGGTGCTTTTCTCTGCTGCTATTTTGCAGTTCTCACTTTCGGCGGCTGAGAAAACGTCCGTTCCAGATTCGATGCTGCTGACGCTGGAGAACAAAGTGGAAGTTGCTCTTGCGGGACAAGCCGGATGGTTGCCCGCTCGGACAAACCAAATTTTGCACGTCGGTGACCGCGTCCGCACTGGCGCTCGCAGCCGGGCAACGATTCGTCTGTCGAATCTCACGGTGCTTCGCGTCTATGAGCTTACCATGCTGCAAATTCACCCGCCGTCCCAGCCTGAAAAAAGTGCGATGCTCGATTTGCAAAAGGGCGCGGCTTATTTTTTAGGCCGCGAGCGTCCGACTGAAATGGAGTTTCGCACACCGGTTGCGTCCGGCGCGATTCGCGGGACGGAATTTCATTTGGACGTAGCAGAGAACGGCACAACTCGCGTGACGTTGATTGATGGCGCAGTCGAGTTGAAGAACGAACAGGCTGCGGTTGAACTGGCCAGCGGCGAAGAAGGAATTGTCGAGCCGGGCAAAGCGCCGAGAAAGACTGCCTTCATTGAAGCCATCAACATCATTCAATGGTGCCTCTACTACCCGGCGGTTTTGAATTTGGACGATCTCAATCTCGCTCCAGCCGAACAACAAATGCTTGCCGCTTCACTCGATGATTATCGCAGCGGAGATTTATTGCATGCATTAGCAAACTATCCGGCGAATCGCATTCCAAATTCGGATTCGGAAAAAATTTATCTGGCTCAATTGTTGTTGGCAGTCGGGCAGGTCATGCAAGCCGAGGAACAATTAAAAACAGTTCAGTCGCCACTCGCCGATGCGTTGCAGGAAATGATCGCAGCCGTCAAACATCAGACATGGAATCGAACGTTGCCACCGACGCTCGCCAGCGAATGGATGGCGGAATCGTATTACCAACAGTCGCGGGCCGATCTTGTCGCCGCCCGGAAAGCTGCGCAATCCGCGACCGAAAAATCACCGAATTTTGGTTTCGCATTTGCTCGGCTCGCGGAAATGGAATTCAGTTTTGGTCATGTTCCTGAATCGCTCGAAGCGCTGGAAAAAAGCCTGCAACTTTCTCCACGGAACGCGCAGGCGTTGGCGCTGAAAGGATTTTTGTTGGCGGCACAAAATAAAATTTCCGAAGCGCAACAGTTTTTTAATCAGGCAATCGCAGTGGACGGCGCGCTGGGCAATGCGTGGCTAGGTCGCGGGCTTATTAAAATCCGGCAAGGCCAACGCGAGGATGGCGTCCGCGATTTGCAGACTGCAGCGGTGCTGGAGCCGCAGCGATCTGTTTTGCGAAGTTATCTCGGCAAGGCGTTCAACAACGCTCGCGACAACACGCGCGCGCATCGGGAACTGGGCCTCGGCAAAAAATTTGATCCGAACGATCCGACACCGTGGCTTTACTCCGCGTTGCTCGATCAGGAAGAGCATCGCTTCAACGAAGGCATTCGTGATTTGGAAAAATCTCAAGAGTTGAATGACAATCGCCGCGTTTATCGTTCGCAATTTTTATTGGATCAGGATCGCGCCGTGCGCAGTGCGAGTCTTGCGGCGATTTATCGCGACGCGGGCATGACCGATGTGAGCGTTCGCGAAGCGTCGCGCGCGGTCACGGACGACTACGCGAATTACTCCGCGCATTTGTTTCTGGCGAACAGCTTCGACCAACTTCGCGACCGCACGGGTTTCAATCTTCGTTATGAGACGGTTTGGTTTAACGAACTTTTACTCGCTAACCTGCTCGCACCGGTTGGCGCTGGAACTTTTTCGCAAAACATTTCGCAACAGGAATATTCGAGACTCTTCGACGTGAAAAAAATCGGGCTTACAACGACGACAACGGTCCGCAGCGACGAACAATATCACCAGGAAGTTTCGCAGTTCGGCACTTTCGACAAATTCAGTTACTCGCTGGATTTGGATTACCAACACAACGACGGCGTGCGGCCGAACAACGAACTGGACCTCATCCACTGGTTCACGAAACTTAAATTTCAGCTCACGCCGCAAGACACTCTGTTCCTGCTAACGGAATATCGCGATTTCCATTCGGGCGATAACTTTCGATATTATTCTAATAAGCGGCGCCGGGCCTAAAGAGCAGCGACTTAACAATCCACCTCCAACTCTCGCGTCCAAAGTTGAAAATTTGAAGCTGGCAAAAAATCCTGATAAGAAGCGCAATGCACTTTCAGCGTTGCGAGATTATTTTTCGAGCCTTTCTCCCGAAATTGCAAGTGCCGCTATTATAGAGTGGCTCAATACGGGAAGCGACTTGCCGACAGCGTTTGTGTGGGAAATATTGGCAGCGCGACGCACTTTGATTACACCGCCATCGGCGAAAGTGTGAACATGGCTTCGCGTCTGGAAGGATTGAACAAACAACTCGGGACAAATATTCTGGCAACG
>JBDSLX010000128.1:0-8135 GCA_039916145.1 Verrucomicrobiota bacterium
CAGCAGCTTCTCCGCTTCGACCTTGTCCCGCGTGTCGAGCGACTTTTGTTCGCCGCTGATTTTGTTTTTGAGATAAAAAACGCCCCAGGTACGTTTGATAAGACTGAACTGATTTTTCATTGTTTCACTCATGGTTATGAATGTGAAACGAATAAGACCGCCGCTGTTAGTGGGCCGTGGGCGAGCGATGACCGTGCAGAAACCAGTTTCTGAACGAGTCACCAAACAGGTGAGGAATCCGGTGAAACTCCGAGGCCCCCAATCATTTAAACGCCTGTGAACCAAGCACAAAAGAGATGGAGGCGAGGGTCGGAATTGAACCGACGCATACAGCTTTTGCAGAGCCGTGCCTTACCACTTGGCTACCCCGCCGCCAGAAAACACAATATTAAACTTTGCCGCTGGCGCAAGTTTGCTTTTTTTATTTGCCGACCAAATCGAGTTGTTTCCGGTTTTTCCAAAGGGCTTGCGGTTTGAAAATTCCGACCGGTGTGATGATTCCAGTAATCAATTCCGCAGGCGTCACATCAAATCCTGGATTGCGAGCGCGGCTGGTGGGATTGGCGACGCGAACGTAATCTCTTTGCGCGCGTTTTGAATTTTGAATTCTAAATTTTGAATTGCTCACCAAACCCCAAGCGCCAAGCACCTCGTCCTCGTGACGCTCTTCAATCGGAATTTCCAAACCGGATTTCAAATTCCAATCAATCGTGGAAAGTGGAATGGCAACATAAAAGGGGATTCCGTGACGCTTTGCCAATACCGCTTTGGTGTAAGTGCCGATCTTATTGGCGACTTCTCCAGTGCGGCCAAGCGTGCGGTCGCTGCCGACAATGACTAAATCGATTTCGCCGCGTTGCATTAGATGTCCGGCGGCATTGTCGGCGATGATTTCGTGAGAAATTTTTTGCTGCGCCAACTCCCACGCGGTGAGCGTTGCCCCTTGGGAGCGCGGACGAGTTTCATCGCAGAACACGTGGAATCTTCTCCCTCTCTTTTGCGCAGAATACATTGGAGCAGTGGCGCTCCCAACATCCACGAAAGCCAGCCATCCCGCGTTGCAATGGGTCAGAACCCGCGCGCCATTCCGAATCAGCGGTGCACCCAATTCTCCAATGGCGTGGCAATGTTTGACATCTTCGTTCGCGAACTCCTCGGCGGCGGCCAGTGCGAGCGCCTGTTTTTCATGAACACTCTTTCCCGAATTCATAACGCGCCGCACCTCATTCATCGCGTTCACAGGATCAACTGCGGTGGGCCGCGCGGATTTCAAAACTTCATAAACCTTCGCGACGTGTTTTGAAAATCTTTGCAAATCAGATCCGCGAAATGCGCGAGCGCCTTGAGCCAAACCATAAGCTGCCGTCGCGCCGATTGCGCCCGCACCGCGAACGACCATGTCTTTGATGGCGCGAGATGTTTCGCGAAAATCGCGCGTGGAAATAATTTCAAATCGATGCGGCAAGAGCCGTTGCTCGATCAACAAAACACAATTTTTTGAGGCGTCAAAAGCGACGGTGCGGAAATGGCGGGCGCGTCCGCCCACGGTGACTTTCATGAATTAGGATAAGCTAAATTGAGGCCAAGGAAATCAGTGCGCCAGAAGTTTCAGTTCGCGCAATTTCGCGCGGATTTTTCGGTAAAGCGCATGGCGGCGAAGATTTCGCAAATCGGGATCAGTCACAATCCATTTGAAATCCCGGTAGCCCAATTGCAGCGCTTTCTCAAGCGATGCGCCGGCTCGTTCCACTTGCTCCGTTAAAGAATAACTACAGGCCAGATTATAATGAACCAATGCGTCGCTGGGTCGAAGGCGCGACAGTTGTTCATCCACTTTCAAGCCATCGGAATATTCTCCGCGGCGCGTGTAGGCATCGCCGAGAATTTGCAAGGCTTCGACATAATCGGAATCGCGGCGGACAATTCCCTCTAAAAAACTGATTTCCACATCCAAATCGCGTATTTCCTGACGGGTTAATTTTTTCCGCGAGCTAAAGAATTTCTTTGGCATACTGTTTGGTACTAACTTATCGCTCAGTATTTCCCTGATGTCGAACTTTTTGTTTCCTGGCCCGAAAAAATAATTTAACTGGAGGCTGTCGATTTTAGGAAGGCCATGTTTTTTTAAGAGCGACTTGGAAAGCCAGCATATGAAATGTTTTGTCACCGGAGCTTCGGGATTCATCGGCGCGAACCTGGTGCATGAATTGCGCGCGCGCGGACATAAGGTAAAAGCTCTAACGCGCCGGGAGAGTGACCTGCGTGGATTACAAGGCGCGGACTTTGAGCACGTCACAGGAGATGTCTCAGAACCAGGGGCGCTCTTGGCTGCAATGCGCGGTTGCGATTGGTGTTTTCACGTCGCGGCGAGCTATCATCTTTGGCTGCGCGATTATAAACCGATGTATGCGGCGAACGTGGAAGGCACGCGCAACGTGATTGAAGCGGCGGCGCGCGCGGGTTGTTCACGAATCGTTTACACGAGCACGGTCGGCTGCATTGGGCTGCCGGGCAAACGCGGAACAGGGAACGGGGAACGCGGAGAAAAAGCAGCGCATCGAACATCCAACATCGAACGCTCAACATCGAAGGGCGAAATTATTCCGACGGATGAAGAGACGCCTGTATCCGCTGCGCAGATGAGCAATCATTACAAGCTTTCGAAATGGCAGGCGGAACAAGTCGCGCGCGAGTTGGCCGCGAAAAATTTTCCGGTCGTGATTGTGAATCCCAGCGCGCCCGTCGGCCCGCGCGACGTGAAACCGACCCCCACCGGAAAAGTGATTGTCGATTTTTTGAATCGACAGATGCCCGCATATCTCGACACCGGATTGAATTGGGTTCATGTTCGCGATGTTGCCATCGGTCACATTCTCGCGGCGGAAAAAGGAAAAATTGGCGAGCGCTACATTTTGGGAAATGCTGACGGCAACTGGACCATGAAAGAAGCGTTCGCGGTTCTGGAAAAAATCACCGGGATTCCCGCGCCGAAATTTCAAGTTCCTTATCCTGTCGCGCTGCTTGCTGCGCACATTGACGAAACCATTTCAAAATTTTCCGGCAAAGTTCCCAAAGCTCCCCTGGCGGGAGTGCGCATGGCGCGGTACAAAATGTTTTTCAATCCGGCAAAAGCCATTCGCGAACTGGGCTTGCCCCAAACTCCGCCGGAGAACGCTTTGGCCGATGCGGTTGAGTGGTTTCGCAGAAATCATTATGTTTCGGCTCAACACGATTGAACAAATCTCTAATTTTAGTGCGAGCAACGCGCGAAGAAATCAAACTGATTCTGGCAACTGGTTTTCGATCCGCGCTTTTCCCATGATTGGCTTTGCCACAGTTTATTGATCTACCAGAACGACAATACGATTTGTGCTATCGATCACCAATTTTTTTCCCGGTGGCGGCGTCGGCAGCCGTTTTTTTTGCAAGGCTAGAAATTCAGTCAGGTCTTCCACTCTTTCAGGAAATTTTCCTTTCGCCATGGCGACCGTTTGCAAGGCGCGATTCAATTCTGGCAATGAGGCTTCGCTTGGGTCAGCGGTTTTTTTTCCGCAACCCACCAGCGCAAAACCAAAAAGCAGGAACAGGAATATTTTTTTGAGGTCTGTGGGCTTTTGCATTTTTTGAAGAGTTCGAAGACCCGTCTAATAATTATGGTCTCTGGCCCAGAGCGCGCCTTCATTTTTTCGCGGAAGGTTGTAGCCGACTTTGCTGTTCTTCATGATCTCGGCATGACCATCGAAGAAACCGAAATTCGCACGCTTATTATGACGCGGCACGGATCGAGCGTCGCCGCTGGCGTATCCTCCAGGATCGCTGGGGTCGCGAAAATAAGTTGCGCCGCCGCCGTAGTATTGGGCCAGGGCCGCGTCGTAGCCCGCGTCAGGCAACCAATTATCTGGATTTAATCCGCGCGTCGCCACGGTAACTGCGCCCGCGTCGGCAAAGACAATGCAACCGCTGGGCCGGGGCACCGCGCTGTCCTTCACCCAATTAACTGTCCCGGCTCCCGGCAGAGCGAGGACCGCCAGTTCGGGATAATTCATGCCAATGCCCAAAGGGTGATTGGTGCTGATCCCACCGCCGATGCTTTTGGCCGCCACGGTTTGCAATGATGGGCAATTAAAAATTTTCGGGCTTTTGGCGTAACCGCTGATTCGCAGCCGGTCCTCCCAGAAAAAACCGCCGCCGTTTTGCACGATGTAAGTGTTGGGATCGTAAGCAAAATCGGCCGGCATAAAAGGACTGCCCGGGACAAAATACAGCGGCATCAGCAAACCTCGATTATCATCGACGTACATGAGGGACGCCTTGGAAATTTGCGCCATGTTGCTGAGGCAGGCGACCCCCTTGGCTTTTTCCTTTGCTTTGCTCAATGTCGGCAGCAACAGCCCCGCGAGAATGGCGATGATGGCGATGACGACCAGCAGTTCGATCAAGGTAAAAGCGCGCCAAACAGAGTCACGGCAGAGCGATTTCGTCAGAACGATGAAGCGCATAGATGTTGGAAAAATATGAAACAACACAAGAACGTTGGCTAGATATAAAAAGATCGGATCCCTCCACCTGTTCGCCCGCTGCGCTGCCGATGGTTTCGATTTCGCCCGACTGCAACAGATACGGCAGTAATCCGCTGGTTGGGTCATTGGAATTGCGATAAGGATTTATGGCTAATTTTCCGGCGCGCGAACTTTCCGCAGGTTCCTGAACGCCGTTGACCGTTTCGCCATATTGCGCGTTGGCTTCGCGACCCAACGTCCACGACACACCAGCCAGCGCCATTAAATCTCCTTCGTAAGTGGCATCAATGAACATGCGCGCCCGGATGGAATCCATTTTCAGTGCGGATTTCGGTCAGCCGCTTTTTCTCTTTGCGAACTTCCTTGAGACTGGATTGGAAATGAACCGGCACTTTGGCTTCCGCGAGCATTTCTCGATAAACCATTTCCGCCATCTTCGGTTCGAAAGACAGCGAAGGTGGTTGGCAAAATCGTAACCTTGTCTCGTTTTGTCCGCGCTGGTTTATTCCGCGAAAACTGTTTTTGGATTCTGCCCGTAATGTTTTCCGACCCGCTCGTAAAACTCGCGCGCCATATCGAAGAATGAAATGAAATCCACAGCGCGAGTCAAAATGCTGATTTAAAACTTATCTGCAAAGTGTAATTTGCGATTGGAAAATCCTCTCGTTTCCTATTTTTCCAGTTTGGCAGAGGTGTGTTTTTTGCAATTAATGAAGCCTTCGCACATTATTAATGACCTGTTGGCAAATCACGAATTTTCTGAAAACGCCTTTATTGACTAGAATAAATTTCGACACATAATTTGATGCAGCCCATGAAAACCATCTCACACCTGTCATTCAGTATCATTGTCGCTTTCTTTTTCGGCATTACGACAAGCCACGCCAACGTTCTTGTGCAATGGAATTTTAACTTGCCGCTCAGCGCCACCAATGATGTGACGGACAACAGCGCGGTAACCGGGACAAACGCGCCTTGCATTGGCACCGGCACCTTCACGCCGGTGGGCGGGGTGGTTTTGCAGGGAACCGGCTATAACATTGGCAGTCCAAATTGTCCGCCGTGCGATCCGTTTTATACTGAGACGACAGCGAGCGGAAATAACAGCTCGATTTCCATCACTAATTTTCCGGCGCAAGGCGCCGCCAATCGCACGGCGGGATTTGAAATCGCTTTCAGCACGGTGGGTTTTACGAATATTTCAGTTTCATGGGAGCAACGGCATCAACAGCGCACCTGTAAATATTTTCGGCTGCAATACAGCACGGACGGTGCGAATTTCATCGACATTTCTTCAGCGCAAGGCGGCGTCATTAACATCGGGGCGCAGAACATTTTTTTCTCGCAAACCAATAATCTGAGCGCGGTCACGACGGCCATTGAAAATAATCCAAACGCAAAACTGCGGTTGGTTGCGGAATTTGAAAGCACCGCCATTGTCGGCGGAACCAACGGCGCGAATTATGTCGCATCGGTGCTGAACACCGCCGCCGAATACAAGCGGGACAGTGAAATTCGCGTGGACATGTTCACGGTCTGGGCGGATGCCAGCGGCGCGCCACCGAATCAATTTCCCACCATCACACTCAATACCAACAGCGTGACCACCATTGCCAACGCGCCGGTCACGAATACGTTTACGGTCGGTGACGCGGAAACGCCGGTGAATAATTTGACGGTGACGGCGAATTCCGCGAACACGAATCTGGTGGTGAACGGAAATATCGAATTTCTGGATACGACTGGAGCGGTGCGGCGTGTGAAAATTACTCCATCGCCGGGTTGCGCGATTCCGAGTGGCTCGGCCAATATCAGTTTGACGGTCACGGACGGGAATGCGCAAGCCACCGGTGCGGCGTTTGCGGTGGTGGTCCAATCCGGTGCGCCCGATGTGCAGAACACGGCGGACATCGGCACGTTGAAAAATACCACTGTGACGAATTCGTTCACCTTGGTTGATTTGACCACGCCTGCGAATGCGCTCACCGTCAATTACACCAATTCCAGCATTACCAATGTTTTGGCCAATGCCGGGATTTCGACCAGCGGCACGACTTCAAATCGCACGTTGACGATGGTGCCGCAAACGGGGGCTTTGGGCGGAACCATGGTTTCGGTCGCGGTCACGGATGGAAGCTGCTCCGACACGAATAATTTTCTGCTGATGGTGGTGCCGCAATCGGATGTCATTCTCTACGATTCATTTAATTATTATCCAGACGGCCCGCTCACGACGGCGGTGGGTGGCGGAGTCTGGTTGAACAACACGGATACGCCCGGCGGAATTCAGATTGCGTCGCATGCGCTGCGTTTGAGCACAACCAACGCGGAAGAATTTGCCCGTTGCCCATTGTTGGGTCGCGGCAATTATCTTTCGACCAACAGCGTGCAGTTGTATGCCAAAGTAAAAATGACTTTGTTGACCTTGCCCACTGCGCCCACTCCTGCGGCCAATACGCACATCGCCAATTTTAGCGGGCCAGGCAGTCCGGGAGCACAACGCGCCCGCTTCTTTGCCAGCACCAGTGGAGCCGATCCGGGGTTTTATCGGCTTGGAATTTCCGGTGGTCAAAGCACTCCTTCCGCTTATCTGGCGACGAATCTTTCAACCAACGTTGCCTATAATATTGTGACCTATTTCAATCCCACCAACGGCGTGGCGCGTCTCTGGGTTGATCCCGCGAGCGAATCGGATCCGTTTGTGGAAGCCGCCGAAATCCAAACCGGCGACATTCATTTTTACGCCATGCGCCAACGCACAGCCGGGGTGGATGCATTGATTGATGATCTGGTGGTGGCGACTTCGTTCAACGGCGCATTACTAGTCGCAAATCCTTCGCTCCAAGCAGCCAGCGTGGGCGGTAATGTGGAAATTTCCTGGGCGGTGGCCGGTTCCTCTGGATTCAACCTGCAATCGAACGCCGATTTGAATACGACGAATTGGCAGGCGGTTGCGCAAGCGCCGGTCGAACAGAGCGGACGCAACGTCGTCACCCTTACCAATGCGCTCGGAAATAATTTTTATCGGCTGCAAAAATAATTTTTTAAAACGGTATGCGATATGAAATTGCGCCGAATCAAATCCAATATTGCTTTCACGCTCATTGAGCTTCTGGTCGTCATTGCGATCATCGCGATTCTGGCCGGATTGCTGTTGCCCGCATTGGCTAAAGCAAAGGAAAAAGCCAATCGCGCCAATTGTGTGAGCAACCAAAAGCAGATTACTTTGGCGTTGCGGATTTGGGTGGACGATAACAAAGGCAAATATCCGTGGGAATTGATGGTCACCGCTGGCGGCAGTTTTGAAGATACAGCCGGGAACCTATCGGTTTATCGGCACACCACGATTGCCTCCAACGAAATGAGCACGCCGAAAATTCTGCATTGCCCAAGTGACCGCAATCGCACCTTCGCCAGTAACTGGGTTCAATTTGGCTCAGCGGGAAATAAAGACCAATTGATTAGTTACGCGCTGGGGGTGCATCAAAACATGTCCAGCGGCACGGCTCCGAATGCGGACATCCAACTGGGTAACTGCTCGCAACAACCTATTTTATCTGATCGCCATGTTGCGAACCGGAATCTTGCCAATGGAGGAAACCAAACAAAATTTGT
>JBDSLX010000129.1:0-3994 GCA_039916145.1 Verrucomicrobiota bacterium
AACCGAAGGAATTTTATTACACCGACGCCATCAGCGACAACTCGGTTAAATTTTTGCAACAGCACGAAAAGGATTCCGCTGACAAACCGTTTTTTATGTATGTCGCTTACACTGCCGCGCACTGGCCGATGCACGCGCTCGAACGCGACATCGCAAAATACAAAGGTAAATTTGATGGCGGTTACGAACCGGAACGAAAGGCGCGATTGAAGCGTTTAAAAGAATTGGGTTTGCTTGATCCGAAATGGCAACCCGCGCCCACGGTTGGGAAGTGGGCTGAAATTAAAAACAAGGAATGGGAATCTCGTTGCATGGAAGTTTTCGCCGCGATGATGGACAACATGGATCAAGGGATTGGTCGCATCATCGAGCAACTCAAACGAAGCGATGAACTGAATAACACGGTGATTTTTTATCTCCAGGACAACGGCGGTTGCGCAGAAGACAATGGACGTCGCGCGCCAAAGGAAGCTCCGCCGAAAAAATTTCCACCGATGAAACCCGATGAATTGCAGACGTTCGCCAAACCGCGTCAAACCCGCGATGGCCGTCCCGTGCAACAAGGCCCAAAAGCGATGCCGGGAGGCGCGGACACATTTATCGCTTACGGCGAAAATTGGGCGAATGTTTCGAACACGCCGTTTCGCGAATACAAACATTGGGTTCATGAAGGAGGAATTTCCACGCCGCTCATTGTGCATTGGCCAAACGGAATTCCAAAAACGCGCAACGGAAAATTGGAAACGCAACCCAGTCACTTGATCGACATTATGGCGACGTGCGTTGATGTCTCTTCTGCGAATTATCCAAAAGAGCTGCACGGCGAAAAAATCAAACCGATGCAAGGGGTGAGTCTTTCGCCTGCGTTTGGCGGAAAAGATGTGAAACGCAAAGAGCCAATTTTCTGGGAACACGAAAGTAATCGTGCGGTTCGCGATGGCAAATGGAAACTCGTTGCGAAAGCAGATGCGTTTTGGGAACTCTACGACATGGAAAAAGATCGAACCGAAATGCACAATCTCGCTTCAGCCAATCCTGAAAAAGTAAAAGAGCTTTCAGCAATATGGGATTCATGGGCCGCGCGTTCAGATGTTTTGCCTCTGGGCGCATGGAAAACAAAAGCCTCCGCCGAATGATGAAAATAAAATTATTTTTCATTGGCTGCATAAGTTTTTTTATTGCCGGTTTTGTTCCAACTCTGCTAGCGGCGGATAAACCCAACATCATTATCATTCTCGCGGACGATTTGGGATACGGTGATTTGGGATGCTATGGGAACCCAACAATTCGCACGCCGAATCTGGATCGGATGGCGGCGGAGGGATTGCGTTTCACCGATTTTTACGCCGGTAATTGTTATTGCACCCCGAGTCGCGCAGCCTTGTTGACCGGACGTTTGCCGATTCGCAGCGGAATGTCAGGCAGACGCGGCAGTCATGTTTTGTATCCGAATAGTCTGGGCGGAATACCTGCAGAGGAAATTACCATTTCCGAAGCATTGAAGGCGAAAGGTTATGCCACGTGTGCCATCGGTAAATGGCATCTCGGCGACGCGCCGGAATATTCGCCGACAAAAAATGGATTCGATAATTTTCTTGGCACTCCTTTGTCCAACGACAGTCCTCCGATAGATCCCAAGTTTCACAAAATCGACACGCTGAGCCAGAATCCTGATTTTCTTCATTTCGATATTCCGCTTTTGCGCGGCACAAACTGCGTCGAACGTCCGGTGGATCAAACCACGCTGACCCAACGTTACACGGAAGAAGCGATTCGATTCATGAACGAGAATAAAAAGAAACCGTTCTTCATTTATTTCGCCCACACGTTTCCCCATGTGCCGTTGTTCGCTTCGGAAAAGTTCAAGGGAAAAAGTCTGCGTGGTAGATATGGAGATACGGTTGAAGAATTGGATGCGAGCGTTGGCACGGTTTTGGAATGGTTGCGGAAAGAGAAATTGGAGAAAAATACGTTCGTCTTTTTCACCAGCGACAATGGTCCGTGGTTGAATCGAAATCAGAATGGTGGTTCAGCGGGTTTGTTTCGTGACGGAAAAGGCGGGGCGTGGGAAGGCGGCTATCGCGTTCCGGCCATTGCGCATTGGCCAGGTAAAATTTCGGTTGGCGTAAATCACGGAATCGCCAATGCAATGGATCTATTCAACACGGCTTTGCATCTCGCCGACGCGGAACTACCCAAAGATCGTCCGATGGATGGTATCGATTTAACGCCAGTTCTGTTCGGCAAAAAACAACAAGTTCGCGACACGCAGTTTTGCTATTACGCCGACATTTTGTGCGCGGTGCGACGCGGAAAATACAAAGCGCACTTCGTCACTCACGACGGCTACAGCAAGGAAGAACCCGCGAAACATGATCCGCCGCTTTTGTTCAACGTGGCTGAAGATCCTTCTGAACGATTTGACGTGGCGGCTGAACACCCGGAAGTCGTTGCCGAGATGACAAAGATTTATAACGAACATCTCGCGGCCGTGACGCACGGAAAATCACAATATTGATCAGATCCTAGCTGAACCATGAAAAGAACGATTTTTTTACTGAGCTTTATCATCAGCGTTTGTGGTGCTTCAGCTTTCACCGCCGAGAAACCAGCACAAAAACCAAACATTCTTCTTATTCTCGCCGACGACCTCGGCTGGTCGGACCTCGGTTGTTACGGGAGCGAAATTAAAACGCCTAACATCGACGCGCTTGCAAAAGCTGGTTTGCGCTTCACGCAATTTTATAATTCGGCGCGATGCTGTCCCTCGCGCGCGTCGTTGCTGACTGGATTGCATCCACATCAAGCGGGCGTTCCGGACATGAATGGTCCGCTGAACAAACAGTGCGTCACGATTCCCGAAGTGCTCAAGTCCGCTGGATACAATTCCTACATGGTTGGCAAATGGCATTTGGGAAAAGTTGTGAATCCAATCGTGCGCGGCTTCGATGAATTTTACGGAATGCTCGGTGGCTTCAATTCATTTTGGCGGGAGAATCCTTATTACACTCGTCTGCCGGAAGGTCGCGCCCAACGCGATTACGCCACGAACAAGTTTTATTCGACGGATGTTTTTGGCGATTACGCGATTGAGTTTATCAATGACGGAAAGGCCGCGCAGAAATCGTGGTTTCTTTATCTCGCTTTCAATGCGCCGCATTTTCCGCTGCACGCTTATGAGTCCGACATAGAAAAATACGAACCCATTTACCAAAAGGGCTGGGACAAAATTCGCGAACAACGGTTGGCGCAGCAAAAGAAAATTGGTCTTGTGCCGAAAGATTTAGAACTCACGCCACGCAGCAACATTCCCAAAAATTTGTTCAATGGCGAAACCGGTTGGGCCGACAAAGATAATCCCGCATGGGATTCGTTGCCCGAAGATCGACGAAAAGATCTGGCGCGGCGCATGGCGGTTTATGCCGCGATGGTGGATCGCATGGATCAGAATATCGGGCGCGTCGTCCAGCATTTAAAAGAAACCGGTCAGTTTGAAAATACGGTTATATTTTTTCTGAGCGATAATGGCGCGTGTGCGGAATGGGATCCATACGGCTTTGATGTGAGTTCCAGCGCGACCAACATTTTGCACAAAGGCGACGACCTGAAAAAAGTTGGCGGGCCGGAAAGTTACGTGAGTTACGGAAGCAGTTGGGCAAATGCGTGCAATACTCCGTGGCGACTCTACAAACATTACGGACACGAAGGCGGCATCGCGACTCCGGCAATAATGCATTGGCCTGCCGGAATGAAGTCAAAAGGCGAACTCTCAACGCGCCCATCGTATTTACCCGACATCATGGCGACCTGTCTCGAACTCACCGGCGCAAAATATCCGAGCGAACGAAATGGAAACAAAATTCTTCCGCCCGAAGGAAAAAGTCTCGCGCCGTTGTTGAAAGGAAAAAAGGCGAAGTCAGAAATTATTTTCATGGAACACGAAGGCAACCGCGCCGTGCGCGACGGCCAATGGAAACTCGTCGCGCTCGCGGGC
>JBDSLX010000130.1:0-13124 GCA_039916145.1 Verrucomicrobiota bacterium
GTTTTCGATTTGAAGGAGACAGATGTTTATTGGTGCACAGCCGATGTTGGCTGGGTCACGGGACATAGCTATGTGGTTTATGGCCCGCTCGCGAATGGCGCGACGAGCTTGATGTATGAAGGCGCGCCGAATTTTCCTGAGCCGGATCGTTTCTGGCGCATCATCGAAAAATATGGTGTGACGATTCTTTACACCGCACCGACGGCGATTCGCGCATTTATGAAATGGGGAATCGAATGGCCAAAAAAACATAATCTCAAATCACTGCGCTTGCTCGGCACAGTGGGCGAACCGATCAATCCCGAAGCGTGGATTTGGTATCACGAAGTCATCGGCGGCAAACGTTGCCCCATCGTTGATACCTGGTGGCAGACCGAAACCGGCGGAATGATGATTACTCCCCTGCCCGGCGCGACTCCAACGAAGCCCGGCACCGCGACACTTCCGTTTTTTGGAATTCTCCCCGAAGTCGTGGACGATAATGGAAATGCCGTTCCAAAAAATTCCGGCGGCAAACTCGTCATTCGCAAACCGTGGCCGAGCATGTTGCGCGGAATTTGGGGCGATCCGAAACGTTTCGTCGAAACTTATTGGAGCGAAGTCAAAGGAAGTTATTTCACCGGCGACGGTTGTCGTCAGGACAAGCACGGATATTTCTGGATCGTTGGTCGCATCGACGACGTGTTGAATGTTGCAGGCCATCGTATCGGCACAGCGGAAATTGAAAGCGCGCTCGTCAGCCATCCGAAAGTTGCCGAAGCCGCCGCCGTTGGTCGTCCCGATGAATTAAAAGGACAGGCGCTCGTGGTTTTCGTCACGTTGAAAAGCGGCGTGAAAGATTCGCCCGCTGTGCGCGATGAACTACGCAATCACGTCGGCAAAGAAATCGGCGCGGTCGCGAAACCAGACGAAATCCGTTTCGCCGAAGCGTTGCCGAAAACGCGTTCCGGAAAAATCATGCGCCGCCTGCTCAAACAAGTCGCAGCCGGAGTAGAAATTAAAGGCGACACCACGACGCTGGAAGATTTAAGCGTGTTGGCGAAGTTGAGTGCAAGTGATGAATAGAGGCACCCATGTCAGAACACAAAGCAATCATTCGTTGGCAGCGCACGAGTCCTGATTTTCTCAAGGGCAGATATTCGCGCGAACACACTTGGACATTCGACGGCGGCTTCACCATGCCCGCGTCGCCATCGCCGTCAGTTGTGCCAGTGCCATTTTCCAATCCCGCGCACGTTGATCCCGAAGAAGCGTTCGTCGCGTCCGTTTCCAGTTGTCAGATGCTGACGTTTCTTTATCTGGCGTCGAAGCAAGGCTTCCAAATGGACAGCTATCAGGATGAAGCCATCGGTGTGATGACAAAAAACGAGCGCGGCATTCCGTGGATAAGCACGATCAAACTGAATCCGAAAATTATTTATAGCGGCGAGAAATTGCCCACGCCCGCAGACGAAACCAAACTTCACCATCTCGCGCACGAACAATGTTTCATTGCGAATTCCATCAAAACTGAAGTGAAAATAGGCGCGTGAACTATGATACTTGAAGTTGCTATTTTCAGACATCAAACAAACGAGGCTTTCGTCCCACCGTTATTTGCCCTATTTTCTCTCAACTGTTTTATTGAATTGCGGAATGAACCCGGTCGCTGGCGAACAACCATTGAAACCAAAAATGCTCGTCCTCGAGCTTTGGGGATTGGGTGACCTTGCCATCGCCACGCCCTTTCTTCAGTCGGCGAGCGAAAAATTTCAGGTGACGCTTCTGGCTAAACCGCACGCGCTGGAATTGCAGCCCGAATTCTGGCCGGGGGTAAAAGTCATTCCCTTCACTGCGCCCTGGACTCCTTTCCGAAAAAAATATCGACTGCTCTCGTGGCCCTGGAAAAAATTGTTCCGCTTGGTTCGAGATTTACGCGACGAACATTTTGACCTCGCGCTTTCGGCTCGCTGGGATCCACGCGACCATGTGATCCTGAACTTGGCCGGCGCGAAACAACAATGGGGATTCCCTCGCGTTGGCAGCCATTTTTTTTTATCTCGCGCGTTTCGGCGTCCTGAAGGAACCGCGCATCGCTTCCCCTCCTGGAAAAAAATCGCGCAGGAATTGGGATTGGTTTTGCAACTACCAAAGAATGCCGTGGCAAGTTCCGGGATTATTTTAGTCCATACCGGCGCGAGTCACGTAGCGAAAGTTTGGCCGCTCGATCGTTTTCATCGGCTGGTCGAAAAGTTACGCCAACTAAATCATGCGGTTCGAGTCCTTTGCGATCCCTCCCAAAGGGAAAGTTGGATTCGCCACGGCGAAAAAGAAATTGTGGTGCCGTCATCGGTCTCTGAATTATTACTGGAATTGAAACGTGGTGGTCTCTTTATCGGAAATGATTCGGGGTCGGGCCATTTGGCGGCGTTATGCGGCTTGCCCACATTCACGATTTTTGGATCGCAATTTGCCGAGGCGTTTTTACCGCTTCACCCCCAGGCGGATTTCCTGGAAGGCAAGCCCTGCCCCTATAAACCTTGCCACGAATCGTGCCGATTTCCCGCGCCGTATTGTTTGACCGACTTAACAGACACGGAAGTTTGGGAGAAAGTTGAATCGTTCGTTAAAAAACATTGTTCAAAACAAGCGGCACCGGAGATTTTATCAAGACCTTGATGGAAAATATAAAACCAACCAGACGCTTGGTCCGCTGCTCCAGCGAGAAATAATTGACTCCTCGCCGATGATTTGGCCTCCTCGTTCGCCGACTTGTTTTTTTAGGGACAAAAGGTCGAGTGTTTTGAGCGCACCGCTATTTACCACGATCCATTCTGAGGACGAATTTTTTCCTCGGTCAAAGATTTCTTCTTCCATCAAATGTATGACACGTCGTTGTCCAAACGGTCGCCACAACGCTACTTCGGTATCGTCAACACCAGCCACCAGTCCAATGCTTTTTGCCTCAGGCGGAAGATAATTCCGCAGCGGCGCCAAGAGGTCATTTCTTTGGCGATAAACTGCATAAATTTCTCGCGGACGATCCCATCGCTCATGATTTGAAGTGCGATTTCCCATCCAAACGAAGAAATGTTCCGCAGGCACCAGAGGACGCGACGGTGTGAGAATGAGACCGGCCAGCGGACTCATCGCGCAAAGGACAGCCAAAACTTTCCACCATCGCCGACGCACCAAAAGCGCATTCGCTGGATGAATCAGCGCGGTCGCCAACAAGAGCGGATAATAGGGAGCGATGAGGCGTGCCGTTGCTTCGCTGCCCGTTTTGATCATGTAGAATAGAAAGGCTATCCATGTCGCAGCGAGAATGGCCCCGCCCAAATTGCGAAAGAGTTTTCCTGAATGGCGATAATAATTGCGAAAAATAACGGGCGCGCAAATGGATAGAAGGATCATCATGGTAATTCCCAGTCCCAATCCGCTCCCTTCTTCCTGGGGCAATTCTCCCAATCCGATATCGAACCGTGGAAAATCGCGCTGCAACATTTCGCGCAATGATTTTGGAAGTCGATTCTCCAGCCAATTTTCCAGCGGTCGTGCCTTCGGCAAAAGCGGCGGCATCAGACTTTGGCTCGCCAGCAAGATCGTATTACCAGCAATGGCCGCGACCGGATTTGTTACCTGCACTTTGCTGATGTTTCCAGGATTGCCATCCCATCGGCCCGAGAAGCGTTGATTTAAAATAGCGCTGGGCAGAAATGAAATCAGCAGCGCGAGAAAAAAAACTCCGCACGTCGCAAACTTTTTTACGCGCGCGAGCCGCCCTGCGGGCCACGCCGCGACCACGCAGGGCAAAAGCAGCGGAAGGTTTGAAATTTTTGCGCCCGTCAAAAGAGCCGCCGACAAAATGGCGAGCCAAAGAAATTTTACATCGTTCGTTCGGCGCGCTTTCAACGAATAATAAATCGACGCGAGAAAATAAACGGCAGCGAAGCTATCATTGCCAATGCTGCCCGCTTGCATCACGTAACAAAACGCGGACGGCAGCAGCCACATCCAATTCCACGCCACACGAGCAGCCACACCCATTTGGCGGAACACAGAAAAAATCAGGCCCGGCAATAACAGATAAGAGACGATGTTGGTGAGAAAAAAAAAGCGGTCGCTGCGCGCAAAGGTAAAGAGTGGCGTCATCAGCCATTCCATGCCTACCGCGGGCGAATTCATCCGAAAATCTGCGGTGTCAAACCAATGCCACTGTTCTGCCGCCCACCAATGCAAAACGCGCGGGAATCGATACGTCAACGCATCGTAATTCGTCGGCGCATAAATCGCTCCCCCCAGCAAAGCCAGGATCGCCAGAAATAAATAAATTGCCGGCAACGGACGGCGAAAACGGCGGAGGCGCAGTTTGAAACGAAAGTTGCGTTCTGAATTTTTCCTTTGCGAGAAGTAAGCGATCAGCAAAACGGCAAAGGCAACACCGTAACCCAAAATGTTCAGTTGGTGGATGGCGGATAAAATCCAACCCGTCGCCACACAAAACGCGGAAAATAAAATCCAGCCGGTGAGGAGAGGTTGAAGAGCTGTTTTGCTATGAGTGCCGGGAGTCATTAAAGACGCCGGACACTTTAATGACGCCGCAGGTCATGTAAAGTCCGGCGTCAAACCGCCCGTCTCATTTAACTCCCGAAGACCTTTTCCACTTGACCTACTTTTTTTTGAACCTTACCACGCATTTGTTCAGCACGGCCTTCGTTTTCGATGTCCCGCCGCTTCGTGGTTTTGCCAACTTGTTTTTTGATGCTGCCTTTCACTTCTTTCGCTTTGCCTTTGATTTGGTCTTTTGTGCTTAATTTCATAATTGCTCCTTTGCCTTTCAAAGTGACACGGAACCAGCGGGGCGCAATGGCGCTCCGAAGCCGATCAAAGAAGACGCGGGCCGCTGATTCCGCGCGAATCTGAACGTGTGAAATCTTTCGCGCGACAAATGTTTTTTATATTGATATGAATCGCGGATGCGAAAATTTATTTTTGGTTTCCTCCTCTTCTCGGTGGCGCTCGTTTCGTCGGCTCAAACCAACGTCAGCTTCAAGCGAACGGAAGATGTCATCTACGGGCGCAAATTCGGCACCGCGCTGACGCTTGATGTTTTTCAGCCGGAAAAACCCAACGGCTTCGGCATTATTCTCGTCGTCAGCGGTGGCTGGTTTTCCGCGCATGAAGTCATCAATGCCGCTGCCTGCCAGCCCTTTTTCGACCGGGGCTACACGGTTTTCGCCGTCGTGCATGGGTCGCAGCCGAAGTTTCAGATTCCAGAAATTATCCAGGACATGCATCGCGCCGTGCGTTTCATTCGATTCAACGCGAAAAAATATGGCGTCGATCCCAATCATCTCGGCGTGACCGGCGGCAGCGCGGGCGGACATCTTTCGCTCATCCTCGGCACGCAAGGGACAAAAGGCAAACCCGACGCCAAAGACCCGATTGATCGCGAAAGCAGCGCGGTGCAAGCGGTCGCCTGTTTTTTTCCGCCCACTGATTTCCTGAATTATGGCAAAACCAATGAAAGCGCGTTGGGCGAAGGAGTTCTCGCAGCGTTCAAAGTGGCGTTCGGCCAAGTTCCAACCAACGACGACGCAAAACAAAAATTCGGGAGCGAAATTTCTCCCATTTATTCGGTCACGTCGAACACTGCTCCCACGTTCATTTTGCATGGCGATGCCGACAAGTTGGTTCCGATCCAACAGGCCGAAACCTTTCTCCAGCGCGCGGAAGAAGCAGGCGTGAAAACCAAACTCGTCGTGAAAAAGGGTGAGGCGCACGGCTGGAAAGATTGGGTAGCGGATTTTGCGATGTTCAACGATTGGTTCGACGAACATCTTCGCGGGATTAAGCCAACGAAGTGATCAGATGGAGCGCGGACTTTAGTCCGCTTCACCGTTGTCGTATCGAGTCATCCGGACTAAAGTCCGCGCTCCAATATTATCGGTCGGTTCCAATGTTTTTAAAAACTATGAAAAAATTATTCAGAACAACGCTGATTGGATTTCTGGCCGGGTTCGTCTCCTTGGCGCAGGCGCAGGAGAAAACGAATTTCAAACGCACGGAAGATATTATTTACGGACGAAAGTTCGGCACGGCGTTGACTCTGGATGTTTTCCAACCGGATAAAACCAACGGCTACGGCATTTTATTCATGGTGAGCGGCGGATTTTTCTCCAGCCATGAGGCGATCAATCCCAAGTCTTACCAACCCTTTCTCGAACGCGGCTACACCGTTTTCGCGGTGGTCCATGGCTCGCAACCGAAGTTCATTATTCCTGAAATCGAGCAAGACATTCATCGCGCCGTGCGTTTCGTTCGCCACAACGCCGCCAAATTCGGTGTGGACTCAAAACATCTGGGTATCACCGGTGGGAGCGCAGGCGGACATCTCTCGCTCACGATGGGAACGCAAGGCGCGAAAGGAAAACCCGATGCCCAAGATTCCATTGATCGTGAAAGCAGCGAAGTCCAGGCCGTCGCCTGTTTTTATCCTCCCACGGATTTTCTGAACTGGAGCAAGCCCGGCGATGACGGCGTTGGCTTTGGGCCGACGGAAAAATTTCAACCCGCATTTGGCCCGCGCAGCGCCACCGCCGAAGGTCGCCAATCGCTCAGTCAGGAAATTTCGCCGATCCATTTCGTGTCATCGAATATGGCACCGACGCTGGTCATTCACGGCGACTCGGACAAGATGGTGCCGCTCTATCAGGCGCAAATTTTTGAGAAACGTTCTCGCGAAGCAAACGCGCCTTACAAATTAATGGTGCGGGAAGGCAAAGATCACGGATGGCCTGGCATGGACGCCGACATGCGAATATTCGCCGACTGGTTTGATGAATACCTGCGCGGGATCAAACCGGAGAAATGATTTGAATGGCAGGGCGCGCCGCCTCCGCATTGAAAACGTTGGACAAGGCTCAAACGCGATTTAGGCTGTCGGGTATGAACCAATCTACGAACACCGTGTCGTAAATTAATTGATAGGCGGCATTAGCGTTATGAGAATCCTCACAACATTGATTGTGTTCAGCCTCGCAGTTCTGAGCGGATGCGCCACGCACGACCAAATGCGTTTCAAGGCTGGCAGCGGTGATGCAGGTCAGTTCATTGTGCGGCAGGCAGTCGCCCGTGGGGCACAGCCGATTTCCACGACTGAATTGCCCGTGATTCGTAGCGCGTGGCGTTTCGGTGAGGATCAGTTTGGTGTTGTCGTTCGTTTACCGCGCGAAGACGGCACAGCCGTCGAGCGCTTGTTACAGCAGGCATTTGGCGAGCCGAAGTATGGCCCGAAGGACACGCCGAGTGGCGGACGTTGGGGAGCTTATCGCCTCTCGCCCGGCGGTGTTTCCATTCAGTTCACGAGCGATGATCAGGGCACTGAGGTCGTTGTGCTGCGACAGTTGACCAAGCAAGAGCACGCCGATGGAGTGTCGAGAGCGATGCAGGAGCTTGAGAAGAGTGAGACGCGATGATGCTGCCTAACCAGCGCTGGAACCAACGCGGATGGGCCGTTCTGGTTTGCCGGAAGTCGCGGGTGGTCTTGCCTTTTCTCCCCGCGTGAATCAGCTTCTGTCCGTTAGGCGGCTATTTTATGAGAAAACAAATTATGGGAAATATCAAGTGGCTCACAGCCTTTATATTTCTAGTATTTGTGGCCTACGTCGTCGGATATCTCATAACGGTATCTCGCTCGGTCGCGATTGACCCTAGCAGCACCCCCCAACGCACACATCAAACGGTGTACGCCGAGATGAAAGGTTCTTATTCCTTTAGTTCTTTTCAGTGGGTGCTTTTCGGGCCAGCCCTAAAGCTAGATCGCCAGTTTTTGCGTCGCCATTATTGGTCGAGCTGGTATGAGATACGGACCGCGACTGGCCAAACAAACATTGTCTATATCTGCGATATTTTAAATTGAGCGATCAAATGAAGCTAGGAACAGGCGCGCGGCCATCGCCCTGAAAAATATTCGACAGCCTGAAATGGGGATTGGGGCTGTCGGATATCGAACCAATAGATGAATAGCCTGTCGTATATTAATTGTTAGGCACAATCCGACTGTCGAGGTTGACCATGACCACAAAAACAAAGTTCACGCTTTTATGGACCGGCAGTGGATTTTTCGGCGCGTGTCTTCTGCTCGGCGTCGTTGCACCGTTTCTTCTTTGGCGGCTCGGCGGAGTAGATGAGCGGACCTCCACGAGCGCGAAGCTGATTTACACATTCTTACCGATGCTGCCGTTTGCTGTGGCAGTCCTCTGTTTGCTTTTGGGCTTACTCGGCAGGCTTCCGGGCACGAAGGACAAGTGACCGCCATGATTATGCCTAGCGCTGTAGCGAACGGCGGCATCGCGTCGCGGTTGCAATCGACGCGCCTCGTGGCCGCCGTCGCTGAGCTTGGGTCGTCAGCCATCACGAAATATTTATGAGCACACCAACATTCACCACGGTCAGGACAACGCGAACGGCGGCTGAGGCTGACGTGCTGATGGCCGCATTGCGCGCCGCAGGTTTGCATCCGCTTGAGCTGGCGATGTCGGATAGCTTCGCCCTGGCCGGCGTGGAAACTTCATTTCCCCTCACGGTCCCGACCGAAGAATTGACGGAAGCCAGAGAGCTTCTGGATTCATTCGCAGGAGACGACGTAAAGAGTCTCTGACTTAAAAAATAATCGGTAGTGGCTCAGTTTGACGTGCTGCCAGCGTCTCGCTGGCAGTTCTGAACTGTCGGCGAGACGCCAACAGCACTTTCTCCTGCCGGGATGATTTGAAACCCAAAGGCGCGATGCGAGTCGCGTCTTTTTTTGTCGCGATTAGCCGATCTCCAATTCGTCCATCGCCATTTTGCTCAGTGGTCAGATTGCCAATCCAATCGGATTGACTATTGGCCATCAAGCTAGGCTTCTTCACATGTATGAAAAATTCGAAGGTTCCAGATTTTACAGGCAAGGTGGTTTCCATCTCTGACTTAAAAAATAATCGGTAGTGGCTCAGTTTGACGTGCTGCCAGCGTCCCGCTGGCAGTTCCGAACTGTCGGCGAGACGCCAACAGCACGTTCTCCTGCCGGGATGATTTGAAATCCAAAGGCGCGATGCGAGTCGCGTCTTTTTTTGTCGCGATACATCGGCTATCGGTTTCACAAAAAGAAAGGAGGGCGATACTTTTGCAAAAAACTTTACCGCAACTGTTCCGCCTTCACCGAGCGCAAATCCTCCACCGCCCAATCCGGCTTGTGCGCCTGAAGCTCTTCGAGTTTTGAACCGCCGGTCGCCACGGCCAGAACTTTTGCGCCAATCGCCCGCGCGCAACGGATGTCCAACGGCGTGTCGCCAATCACCAAAACTTCTTCGCCGCGCAATTTTGTTTTCAACATTTCTTCGCCGCGTTGCTTTGCAATCGCCGCGATGTGGTCGCGCTCCTCGTGGTCGTCCGCGAATCCGCCGAACGAAAACTTTTTCCACAAATCGTAATGGCGCAGTTTGATTTCCGCCCCACGCCGAATATTTCCCGTGAGCAAGCCAACCGCAGGCGGATTGGCCCGGGTGCGCAGTTGATTCAAAAATTCGTGAACGCCCGGACAAACTTCTCCATCACATTCTGAAATCATTTGCTGCAGGTGGCGCAAATACGTTTCGAAGAACCGTCTAAAATGGGTTTGGTCCGGCTCGATACCGTGATGGGAAAAGAATTCGCGCACCAGCGAAAC
This sequence comes from Verrucomicrobiota bacterium, assembly GCA_039916145.1. Classification (GTDB taxonomy): domain Bacteria; phylum Verrucomicrobiota; class Verrucomicrobiia; order Limisphaerales; family CANJXF01; genus CANJXF01. The sequence continues at coordinate 9,689 of JBDSLX010000130.1, forward strand.
ATCGGTGCGACCGGCGAATTTCAATTTTTCCGAGCCGTCGGACAGCCCGAACTCCGTCGCAAAGGCGCGCGCAAAGGCTTTGACCCCTGCTCCGCCGGTGCGGACGAGCGTGCCGTCGATGTCGAATAAAATGAGTTTAAACATCCCGCAATGAATGATAAGAAACTGGCCAACAATCCATCTTTAAATGTGTCACGGAAAGCCAAGCCTGTGAAAAAAAATCTCGCGTTTACCTTAATTGAGTTGCTCGTGGTCATCGCCATCATCGCGATTCTCGCCGCACTTTTGCTGCCCGCTTTGGCCAAGGCGAAACAGAAAGCGCAAGCGGTCCAGTGTTTGAATAATTTGAAGCAATGGGGATTGGCGACGCAATTATATGCAACGGATAATAACGACTATTTACCTCCCGAAGGTTTTGGAAGTCCGGGAGCCGGGCCGATTACAAGCAGCGCGTGGTATGTCAATCTTCCTCAAATGTTAGGCTTGCCCGCCTATGACACAATGCCGTGGCGGACGAATACCGTTAAGCCTAACGTCTCGCTTTTTATCTGTCCGTCCAACCCACGAGTGAGCAATGGAAATAATCTTTTTCACTATTGTCTAAATGAAAACGTGGACGGCACAGGGGTAAATGACAAACCTACCAAACTGGGTTCAATCAATCGGCCTAGTCAGGTCGTCTGGATTTTTGATTCCAAAAACCTCCCCGCCGTTGGCGGTTGGACTTTCGTCCATACGAATTTACACAACCAGGGAGCGCAATTCACTTTTGTGGACGGCCATGCCACGCGTTTCAAGAGTTCAGAGTATTGGAATTTCGCGGCGAACACGGCGCGGACAAACAATCCAAACATCATTTGGATTCCTTGAGCATAAGCGCAGCGTTGACGCCGCAATTGTTTTCCGTTTTGCTCCCACCATCAAATCTATGAACCTCAAAATTGTGATCTGCATGACTGTTCTCACTGCCATTTCTACCAGTTGGGCTGCTGAAAATAGTTCACCGATCAAGCCTGATCCCGCTCGTATCGCGCACATCAAGGAATTGCTGCGCGAAGTTCCGTTCATCGACGGACATAACGATTTGCCTTGGCAATATCGCAAACATGGTAATGACATGAACGTGTTTGATTTAACCAAGGACACGAGCGCGATGAAGTTGGTCACGGACTTTCCCCGGTTGAAAAAAGGTTGTGTGGGCGGGCAATTCTGGTCGGTCTATATTCCACCCACGATGCTCGGTTCCGTGGCGGTTCGCGCGGTGCTGGAACAAATCGATGTGGTCCACCAAATGGTCGCGCGTTATCCAAATAATTTGGAACTGGCGCTCACGGCGGATGACATTGAGCGCATTCATCGCCAAGGCAAAGTGGCGTCGCTCATAGGAATGGAAGGGGGACATTCGATCGACAATTCTCTGGCGATGTTGCGCATGACTTACGCGCTGGGCGCGCGTTACATGACGTTGACGCATACCAAGTCTCTGGATTGGGCCGATGCCGCGGGAGATGAACCGAAAAGTCACGGCTTAAGCGCATTTGGCGAAAAGGTCGTGCATGAAATGAATCGCCTTGGAATGTTGGTGGATGTCTCTCACGTCTCGGACGAAACAATGGCGGCGGCAATCAAGGTCAGCCAAGCTCCGGTGATTTGTTCGCATTCTTCGGCGCGCGCGCTTTGCGATGTACCTCGCAATGTTCCCGATGGTTTACTTAAACAAATTGCGGTGAGGGGCGGCGTGGTGATGGTCAACTTTGTGCCGGGGTTTTTGATCGATGCGACCAAAGACTATAGCGCACAGGCCGACGTCGAAGAGGAACGGCTAGAGAAAATTTACGGAAAAGATAAACCGGAAGTGGAAGAAGGCGTCGAAGATTGGAGAAAAACGCATCCCCGACCGAGAGTGACTTTAAACGATGTGGCTAATCACATTGATCACATCCGCAGAATAGCGGGAATAGAATGCGTCGGCATTGGCGGCGACTTCGAAGGTTTTGGCTATCCGCCAAATGGGATCGAAGATGTCTCCTGTTATCCATCACTGCTCGCCGAATTGTCGCGCCGAGGTTACAATGATGAAGAAATCAAGAAGGTTGCGGGATTAAATACCCTGCGGGTGTTTCGTGCGGCGGAAAAGATTTCTGTGAAGTTAAGGCAGCAAACACAATAGGCAGTTTTGAATGAGGAATGCGCTTTTGGGCGGGAAATCTCCGAGCCGCTTGCCGGAAATTACGGATTCTCATCAAAGTATTTCAGCAAATTCTGGTGGGCAAAAAGTGTTTTCCTGGAACCCGGCTTCGAATCCATGAATAGCTGCTTTGAAAAAGCGCGTTACCCAGTGCGGACGTTGTTATACCAATCCTGCCTGAATCAATACTTTTAGTCTAAAGTAGTGCGCGTCACTGCGTCACCGCTCGTATCCCGCCCTGACCGAGCTTGCACGCTACTGACAATAATTCCCCTTCGTTACTTATTGAGATTTGGTATAAATCAATTGGGAATTATGGCAATAGCGATTTGCCAAAAGAAATGTCCGAATCGGATCCTCGAACACTTATCGGGCGATCACATCCCACTGGCCGAACGGGTGTTCGGGTCCCCACCGAGGCCACTTTCCCGGAAATGGCAATCGCTGTAGATTTTGAAAAAGGCATTGGTCATAAAAAAACAGGCGAGGTTTTCACCTCGCCTGTTGTGATTAATCTGTTCTGCCTATTATGGGCAGGTATGAATGGGCTTTGTGCAAGGCTTGATTGCCGGATGCAACTGATGATTTCCGCGTTCCAGTTCACCGCCGTCGTCGATGTCGGGCGCGCGAACACCAAAGACTGCGCTACCCAATGCTCCCGGTGCTCCGTCTTTGATCGCAACGTTTGTTTCAGATGCGGCAATGGCCTGTCTGAAGGCACAGAGCTTGTTATTCGGATTGTTTAATGCCGCCAATTCCGTCGGGGTCAACACCCAGATACGGATACGGTAACGATCCGCCGGGGGAGTTGCTCCACCTGGCGCATATCCACCCGGTTCACTGCGGTCTTCAATATCCACGCGGAACAGAACAGAACGCGGTGTCCTGCGTCCATTCGTCAAGGTATAGTTACCCACACCAGAGAATGCGATCTTGTTCGCCGGAGCGCGACGAGGTTCAGGGCCGCAAACACGGTCACCAGGATTGCAGAGCCCACCTACAGTCACGCCCGATCCCGGATTCTCCGGACATCCTAAACACGCGCACATGAGACTGTCGAAGCTGCGTGCCTGGAAGTTGCCCACCAAACCACCTTTGATGTGGCGAACGTGCGTTAATCGGCCATGGATGCACTCGCTATCTGGATCAAACGCGCTTTCACGTCCCACCGGCGCTCCAACCTGACCACCGTGTGTTACATATTTAACCGGGCCACCAAGATCAAGCGCCGGATTGGTGTAGGTCGAT
>JBDSLX010000131.1:0-5398 GCA_039916145.1 Verrucomicrobiota bacterium
GTGCGAGGACGCGGCGAGGAAGTTGAGAAACGTTTCAGAGACGTTTTTAATTACGCGCCGACGACTTGGTACACATGGCAAAATGAAGAACCGGCCGCGCAAAGAATCAATTACGGACGGATGGATCAATCGCTGCAATGGTGTCTCGACCACAAGATTGTTCCGAAAAATTACGGTTACGTATATCTCTCGAATGGCGCGACGCCGGAGTGGATTCGTAAATGGCCCTACGAAAAAGTTTTGGCGGAATACAAACGCATCGTGGAACAAACCACGCGGCGCTATGCGGCAAATGTTCCGTATGTCGAAGTCATCAACGAAGTTCACGACAAATCGAACCTGTTTCGATTTTCGCACGCACAAATTTTGGAACTCACTCGCGAAGCGTGTCGCGCGGCGCGGCGCGGTTCGCCCACGGTCAAACGCCAGATCAATCATTGTTGCATGTGGGCGGAATACGCCAAACGCGCCAATGCCGACGGTTCGCGCCGCTGGTCGCCGTATCGTTATCTCGACGATTGTGTGAAAGCGGGCGTGGAGTTTGAGAACATTGGCTTGCAACTTTATTATCCGCAGCACGACTTGTTTGAAATCGAACGGATGCTCGTGCGCTTCAAAAAATTTAATCGCCCGATTCAAATCACGGAAATTTCCTGCCAGTCCGCCGACGGCCTGGACCTCGCGAGTATGCGCCCAAAAAATATTGTCCCCGGCTGGCACGGGCCGTGGAGCGAAACGATGCAGGCCGACTGGCTTGAGGCGATTTACACGTTGTGTTACAGCAAGCCGGAATTTGAAGCGATTGGCTGGTGGGATTTCGCGGATTATGGCGGGCATTTTTGGCCGCACGGCGGATTATTGCGCAAAGATTTATCGCCGAAAGAAAGTTATGCGCGCTTGTTGAAATTGCAGAAGGAGTGGGGCTTCGAGAAAAATGCGATTGCGCCTCGTTCGTTACAATAGCCTTCGTCATTGTGGTGACGAAATTCTGTTCTAAACGTGCGAAGCCATTTTTAAAGTGGCTAAATCGACACAGTTTCGGTTCTTGGCTCGACGTGGCTCGAAAACGATCGCCTGACCATGTCAGCCCGTTCGTAAATCCCTTTGATGATGTCCTCAAGTTCCTCAATTCTTACAGGCTTCAGAAAAAAACCGTTGGCGCCGAGGCGAGAGGCTTCCGACACATCTTTTTCCAACGTCGATGAGCTGAGTATAAAAACAGGCAGGTCGCGGCACTCGGGAAGGTTCCGCAGATGTTGGAGCAGTTCCAAACCACCGACCTGCGGCATCTTCAAATCAGTAATCAGGATCCACGGCATTGGAAATTTGGCGCGGTCTTCAAATTCGTCCAAACCGCACAGGTAAGCAAAAGCCTCTTCGCCATCGCGCGCCACTTGAATTCGGTCAGCGATGCCGCACCGGGCCAACGCGCGTCGCAAAAGAAAAACGTCGCCAGGATTATCATCGACGAGAAGAACGGTTTTGGGAGATGTGCTTTCTTGCATATGCCTGCCCCAGAGATTTCAACATCTAGAAAACTCTTTTCCGTAGCGGCAGACAAGATTTTTCTTATCCTAAATCAGCTTAGTAGTTTTCCTGACGAAACATTGAATGGACCTAAAAATGAATTGGTCTGAGTTGCACAAACGATGGAAAGGATATTTAATGGTGCGATGCTCAACGCGGTTGCAAAACTCAGTTTGATAAGAAATCACCAACGCGAAATCTGTGGATTTTTGTTGGTCGGGTGGTTCATGGCGGGGTTTTCCGTCTCGGCCGCTCCCGCCTCCTCCAGCAAAATCGAATACAATCGCGACATTCGTCCGATTCTTGCCGAAAACTGTTTCGCGTGTCACGGCGCGGATTCGGCGGCGCGCAAAGCAGGATTGCGTCTGGATCGACCCGAAGATGCCATAGCTCCGCGCAAAGACAGCTTACCCGCCATCGCACCGGGCAAACCAGATGGAAGCGAACTGGTTCATCGCATCATGAATTCCGACCCGGATGACCTGATGCCGCCGCCTGAATCGCACAAAGTTTTGAAGCCCGAACAAAAAGAGCTTCTCAAAAAATGGATCGCCGACGGTGCGCAGTATCAGGCGCATTGGTCGCTCATCGCTCCGCAACGTTCTGGGCTTCCGAAGGTGCAGAACAAACGGTGGGTCAAAAACCCCATTGATAATTTCATCCTCGCCGGTTTGGAAAAGGCGAAACTCAAACCTGCCCCTGAAGCCGACCGCCGCACTTTGGCGCGTCGCGTCAGCCTTGATTTGACCGGCCTTCCGCCGAAACCGGAAGATGTGGAAGCGTTCGTGAAAGATAAATCAACCGATGCCTACGAAAAATTGGTAGAGCGGCTGCTCGCCTCTCCAGCGTGGGGCGAGCATCGCGCGCGCTACTGGCTCGATGCCGCTCGTTACGCCGACACCCACGGAATTCATTTCGATAATTATCGCGAGATGTGGTCTTACCGGGATTGGGTGATCAAGGCGTTCAACCGCAACCAGCCCTTCGACCAGTTTACGATCGAACAACTCGCGGGCGATCTTTTGCCGGATCGAACCTTGGATCAGGAAATTGCCAGCGGGTTCAATCGCTGCAACATCACCAGCAACGAAGGCGGCGCAATCGACGAGGAATATCTGGTCTTGTATGCGCGCGACCGTACCGAAACCACCACCCAGGTTTGGCTCGGCTTGACCGCCGGTTGCGCCGTTTGCCACGACCACAAATTTGATCGCCTTTCCCAAAAGGAATTCTATTCCATGTCCGCATTCTTCAACAACACGACGCAAAAAGCGATGGACGGAAACATCAAAGATACGCCGCCCGTTGTCGTCGCGCCTCTGGAAGAAGACCGCGCCGCGTGGGAAAAAATTTCCACAGGCATTCGTGAAGTGCAAAAGAAAATGGAAAAACGGCGCGAAACCGGCAAGAGCGATTTCTCTCTCTGGCTGACCAATGCCACTTCAGAAATGTTTTCGGACAAGCAGCCGAAAGATGAACCCTATTTTCACGCGTTGCTCGACGACCACCAAACCCAATCGGTCAATGTCACCCTTCGCGGCGAAAAGCGCACGGTGACTTTGGCGACCAACGCCGCGTGGCAGGAGGGAGCTGTTGCGGGCCAGGCGTTCACCACCTCTGCCCAAACCACGCCCACCATTGCGGACGTCGGCGATTTGGAAAAAACCAATGCGTTTTCGTTTGGCGCGTGGGTTTATTTGGGCAAAGGAATGGACGGCGCGATTTTTTCACGCATGGACGACACCAATGCATTTCGCGGCTGGGATTTTTGGATTGAAGGCGGAAAACCCGGCACGCACATCGTGAGCAAATGGCCCGACGACGCGCTCAAAGTAGTTTCCACCAAAGCGATCGAAGCCAAAAAATGGACCCATGTTTTTGTGACTTACGACGGTTCGGCCAAAGCGGGCGGTGTCAAAATTTATCTCAACGGCGAAGAACAGCCGGTGGGCGTGCAGGCCGACAAATTGCAAAATACGATTCGCACCGGCGTTCCGTTCCGGATCGGACAGCGCAACACCACGTCTCCGGTGGAAATGGCCGGCTTGCAGGATGTGCGGATTTACGAGCGCGCTTTGCAGCCGGCGGAAATCAAATCGCTTTCACACGATGCGCGCATGGCCTATCTCCTGAAAAATCCAAAGGTCCGCGAGGACGAAAAATCGCGAGCGGAATTATTCGAGAGCTGGCTGAAAACGATTGATTCGCAATTCGCGGAGATGCAAACGGAAAAAGCTTCCGTGGAAAAAAGCAGCGCGGAAATCAAATCTCGCGCCACCGTCGCGCACGTCATGCATGAGCGCGACGAAGCGGCCGCCGCCTATATTCTCGCGCGCGGTGAATATGACAAACGGAAAGACAAAGTTGAACCGAACACGCCGCAGGCTTTGCCGCCGATGGCGGCGGATTTTCCGCGCAACCGGCTCGGCTTTGCCAAGTGGTTGTTGCAGCCGGAAAATCCCCTGACCGCGCGCGTGACCGTGAATCGTTTTTGGCAGGAGGTTTTTGGCAATGGCATTGTGCGGACGACCGGCGACTTTGGTGTCACCGGTGAAATGCCAACGCATCCAGAATTGTTGGATTGGCTGGCGGTCGAGTTTCGCGAATCGGGCTGGGACACCAAAAAGTTTTTTAAACTGATTGTGACTTCGGCGGCGTATCGACAGGCGGCGGAGGTTACGCCGGAAAAATTGGCCAAAGATCCCGCCAATTATTTGCTATCGCGCGGGCCGCGTTTCCGGATGGACGCAGAAATGATTCGGGATTACGCGCTCTCCGTCAGTGGCTTGTTGGTGCCCAAAATTGGCGGGCCGAGCGTCAAGCCGTATCAACCGGACGGCGTGTGGGAAGCAGTAGCCATGATTGGGAGCGATACCCGTGATTACAAACGCGATTCCGGTGAAAAATTATATCGTCGCAGTCTTTACACTTTTTGGAAACGCGCTGCGCCACCGGCTTCGATGGATATTTTCAATGCGCCGAGTCGCGAAGCCTGCACCGTGCGTCGTGAGCGAACCGATACGCCGTTGCAAGCGCTGGTCACGTTGAACGATCCGCAATTCGTGGAGGCGGCGCGCAATCTTGCTCAACAAGCGTTAAAAAAATCGCCGGACAAAGAAGATGCGCGATTGGATTTTATGGCGCGACATCTTTTGTCGCGCTCGTTGCGACCGGACGAAAACAAAGTCACCGGAAAAATTTTGGAGGAATTGATGACGCATTATAAATCCGCTCCGAAAGATGCGGATGCATTAATTGCCGTGGGAGAATCGAAAGCGGATGCGGCGTTGGATCGTCCAACACTGGCGGCTTACACGATGCTCGCGAATGAATTGCTGAACCTCGACGAAGTGTTGAACAAATAATTTATGAATGAAGAATTTAATCTCCATCCGTTGTTGAAGGAATACATCCGTTCCGAAACGCGGCGGCAATTTTTTCGGCGCGGCGCAAGTTTTATGGGCGCGGCTGCGCTTGGAATGTTGGCGCCAAATATTTTGCGCGGGGCCGATAAAAAATCTGGCGTCGTCGGTTCGGATAATTTTGTCGCTCCGCACTTCGCGCCCAAAGCGAAGCGGGTAATTTATTTGCACATGGTCGGCGGACCGCCGCAAATGGATTTGTATGATTACAAACCGGTGATGAATGAATACTACGACAAGGATTTGCCGGAATCGGTTCGTAAAGGTCAGCGGTTGACGACGATGACTTCAGGACAAGCGCGATTTCCAATTGCGCCGTCCAAATATAAATTTGCGCAACACGGCAAAGCGGGAATGTGGATCAGCGAACTTCTTCCGTGGACTTCGAAAATGGCGAACGATATGTGTTTTGTGCGCTCGATGCACACCGACGCGATCAATCACGAGCC
>JBDSLX010000132.1:0-3583 GCA_039916145.1 Verrucomicrobiota bacterium
TGAGAAGCTGATCACCTGCAACCCAAAAGCATAGGCCGTTGTCCAAGGCGCAATCGGTGCGGATGCGACCGACTTGGCAGTTGTATTTCTCGGCAGCGTAAAGTGGGAGTGGGTATTCCTTTTTCTCGGGATTATCAACGACGTCGAGGCCGGGCGCTTTTCTCAAAACTTCGCGGGCGGCTTCGACGGAAATGGGTTTTTCGAATTCCGCGCTGACCGCGATGGAATGGGCGCGATAAACGGGAACGCGCACGCATGTCACGCTCGCCCGGAAATTCGGGTGATGCATGATTTTGCGCCCTTCGTTTTCCATTTTCATTTCTTCCTTCGTGTAGCCGCTCGGCAAAAAGGAATCGACGTGCGGCAAAACATTGAACGCGATCTGGTGCGGATAAACTTCTTTCGTCACCGGTTTGCCGGAAACGATTTCGCCCACCTGACGTTCCAATTCTTCAATCGCTTTTGCGCCGGTGCCGGACACAGCTTGATAACTTGACGCAAAAATTCGTTTCACGCTGAACGCTTTGTGCAACGGAAAAAGCGCCATCAACGTAATCGCCGTCGTGCAATTCGGATTGGCGATGATGCCTTTGTGTTTCTTGATGTCGCTCGCGTTGACTTCGGGAATGACGAGCGGAACAGAATCGTCCATGCGAAAATAGCTGGAGTTATCCACGACCACGCAACCGGCTTTGGCGGCAATCGGCGCGAACTCTTTCGAGATGTTTCCGCCAGCGGAGAACAGCGCGATGTCGATTCCTGCGAACGAATCTTGGGTGAGTTCTTTGACCGCGATTTCTTCGCCGCGAAATTTGAGTTTCTTGCCGACGGAACGAGCCGACGCGAGCAACGTCAATTTGCCGACGGGAAAATTGCGTTTCTCGAGTGTCTTGATCATTTCGATGCCGACGGCGCCGGTCGCGCCCACCACTGCCACATGCGGATTACGATTCATAAAGGGGCAAAATATAGGCAGAGAAATTCGGGTGTGTCAAAAACGGATGCATAGAGGATGCTTCAACTAAGAACGCAAGTGGATTGGGAAAGTTTAGTTTGGACGCTGGGTTCGGCTAATAGTCGTCACTAATATGATTTCCCGATTTGTCCGGCATGACGTTTCTATTCCCGGTTAGCCTCAGATTGTGAATCGGACATCTTAAATAGGGATAATCTATTCCGACTTGGGTGTCCCTGTTTCCACGAACAATGTCCAATGCAAATCGGTAACTAATGAACTTGGAACCAAAATTTTCCCATTCGACAGGGACGTTGGCCGAATTCGGATCACCCGGACAAATAAAAACGGAAGCATTAGTAAATTCAGAGCGAAGCAGCATCAAGTCCACAGGAAGCCTGGGAATCCCCGGGCTGGATTTTTGACCGACGCGAACGGCCGCATCAAATATTTTGCGCAGATTCGTGGCACAAGCTTTTCTCGAAAAACTTGCGTCATTTGTTGTCTGAAATTGGTTTGACGCAATCTGTGGCTCCTGAATCGGCTGAACCTGAGTGAGAATTTTCGGTGTCGGCGGCTGAACATTCAGAATAGCCAAGGCGTTATCAATGCTGCCATTGTTTGATTCCTCCAAATTTGTTGTATCTGACGACGACTCTGGCAAAGAGGCAATATCCGCAATAAAAGTTTGTTGTGCCTCTTTCTTTCCGAATTCGGCAGTCGAGGATTCTGGCGGAGGAGAACTCGTTTGGATTAAGTGCAAACCGATTAGCACAACTGAAATAACGGCTAGAACCATGATAAATTTCCGCCTAATACCGTTCACGGTTGCGACCCTAAAACTTCACTTTCCCCTTGTCCAGCCACAACGCTGGCGAGACACGGAAACATCATTACCGTCATTTGTTGCCGCCCAAGCCCCGTTAGGGGCGAAATATTTATAGAAACCTTCCGCATAGAAATCCCCAGCCCCGTCGGGGCGACATCATCGGTAAAGATGCCGCTCCTACGGGGCTTGGTCAGTCAGGATGGTGACGGTTTCTACAAAGATGCCGCGCCTCTGGCGCTTGGTAAACTTCACTTTCCCCTTGTCCAGCCGCAACCCGTGAAATTAAAAGCGGTGCTGAAACCACCGCAATCCAAACGCTTCGCGCTTTTCCAAACGTCCATGAAATTCGCGAAGCGTTTGGACTGCGGCGCGTTTACCGCCGCTTTCCCACGGCGTGCAAATCCTCGACAAACGAAGGAAATTGAGGAAACTAAATCCATGTTCACGGCCAAAGAATTGCGGAACCTGATGACGCGCCAACCTTTCCAACCCTTCCGAATTATCATGTCCAGCGGCGAGAAATATGAGGTGACTCACCATGACGCCGCACTGGTCACACGCCATTGGCTTGAGATTGGAATCAACACCGACCGGGAAGGTATCGCTGAAAGCGTCGCGCGCTGCTCCATTCTTCACATCACGCAAATCGAAGACTTGCAAGCGGCTTAATATTTCGGAGGTGTCAATTTTCCAGCGTGACCGGAGCGCCGACTTGCAGTCGGCTTACGGCTCAGTTTTATTCGCGAGGCGCGATTTCTGTAAAACGCTATTTCCACATGCGAACGTCTTAAGCCGGTTTAGAAACCGGCGCTCCGAGCGTTAATTCGTCTGCGGCGCGGGCGATGCGCCGTCGCGATTTCGTCCGCCGTCCGTCCCGCCCGACCCGCGACGAAAACGGTCAAACTGATTTTCCACCGGCTTTCCGTCCAGAATGTTTTGCAGATTCTGTTTCGTGCGGTCGATGGCTTGCAAAAGGCGTTCATCGGTCGTGGTTGTTTTTAAATTTTCCAGAACGGGGATTTGCTGGCGCACGATGTTCGGGTCTTTGGGCGTATCGCCACTGCCAGGAATTCCACCGGCCAGACTCATGATGGCAAATGATCTCCTGAACGAATCAATGTTGGTGTTGGCCACGACTTCGCCGAGAAATTTATTGGCCTGCGCATTCGGGCCAACGTGATTGAGAATCTGACTGGCAATGGACATTCGATCGAATGTATTGGTCATCGTGCCGCCGCTATAAAGATCGTAATAGGTCCCGACCATTCCTTCGCCGTTGAATTTGGCGAGGTATTGTTGCGCGTTGCGGTTGATGTGACCTTCGGCGTTGACGAGCATTTTCTTGGCGTCTTCAACAAAAGAAGGGTCGTTGTAAAGTTCCAGAATTCCGAAGAGATAACCTTCAGCTTGTTCGTCGAGACGATTGGGACTGTTGATCGTGATCGGATTGCGCAACATATCCTTCGCGGCGGTCAGAGCGGTTTCGCGATATTTTCCCGGAGCAATTTCTTCCAAAGCGCGAGTGAGATAGGCGACTTCGACAGCGCGCCCGGAATTTTCCAAAACTTCGCCCATCAATTTTTCGGCGTCAGCGGTGCCGATGTCTTTGAGCACATCAAAAAGTCCGATGCGCAGTGAAGGTGGCAGCGTGAATTCGGTCGGCGGATTGGAGCGTTGCCACGGCGGCGTCCAGCTGCGGCGATCAGTGTCAGAACCACTCGCGCGTTCGACGGAATAATCGAGGTCGGAATTTTTGGCGAGAAATTCGCGGATGTCGGGCACGGCGGCGCTTCCCAATT